>NZ_JBVHLF010000002.1:0-18056 GCF_055559155.1 Kitasatospora sp. NPDC024654 | reverse complement strand
ACGCCCCCCCCCCCCCCCCCCCCCCCCCCCCCCCCCCCCCCCCCCCCCCCCCCCCCCCCCCCCCCCCCCCCCCCCCCCCCCCCCCCCCCCCCGCTTCGACGTACCGGGACGAGGCACCGGGGTCGAACCGCGCCTCCGCGGGAGCGGCTTCGCGCGCGGGCGTCAGGCGGCGGACGCGTCGTCGCTGAAGGCGGCCCTGGTGAGGGTGGTCGCCGCTCCCACCGCGCTGGCGATCGCGTCGTCGAGCGCCAGGCCGCACAGGTCGGTCAGCACGAACAGGGCCTCGGCGCTGATCACGACCGCGAGTCGCTGCTTCAGTCGGGTCATCGCGGCCGGGGAGAGGGAGGTCGGTCCCCCGGCGTCCTGGAAGGGCGCCAGCGCGTGGTCGATCAGGTCGAAGCGGAGGCCGGGGCGGGCCTGCGAGCGGGTGGGCGTCGTGATCGTGTGGGAGATCATCGCGCGCACCGAGCCCTGGTAGGCGTGCACGCCGCGCATCAGGAACTCGCAGGCGAAGGCGACGCGCTCGACCGGATCGGCCGACTCGGCGACCGGCGCGAGGGCCTCCGCCGTGTCCGGCCACAGACCGACCAGGGACTCCTGCAGCAGCGAGACCAGGTCGGGGAAGTAGCGGTACGCGGTGGCCTCGGAGACCAGGGCGGCCCGCGCGACCTGCGGCATGGTGATCTCGGCGCCGGAGCGGGTGAGCTCCCGGCAGGCGTCGACGATCGCCTTGCGCGTCCTGGCCTTCTGGTTCGTGCGCCCGGTGGCGACCTCAACGGCCATCGGCATGCGACCTCTTTCATTGGCGACGGCGGAATCTCTGTATGAGAGTACTCTTGCAGCAAGCGTACAAGCCGGCTATCTTTACGAGAGATAACTCTCATGAGATGACCCGGAACGGAGACGCCATGGCCGAGGTTTCGATCGTCGCCCCCGGTGGTGGCGAGATCGTCCGCTTGGGGCCCATGACCATGCGGATCCTGGAGGACGGCAGCACCACCGGCCACCGCCTGGGAATCGGCGAGATCACCGTCGCCCCGCACACCGAAGGCCCACCCCAACACCGGCACGCCCGGCACGACGAGGGCTTCTACGTCGTCTCCGGCACGGCCAGGTTCACGGTCGGCGACACCACGCACGACGCGCCGGCCGGCACCCTGGCGATGATCCCGCCGGGCGCCCCGCACACCTTCGCCAACCCCGCGGACGAGCCGCTGGTGCTGCTGAACACCTTCACGCCCGACCTGTACGTGCAGTACTTCCGCGACCTGCGGGAGATGATCGAGCAGGGTGGGACACTGACCCCCGAGGCGACCGTGCGGGTCATGAGCGGGTACGCCACCGAGCCGGCCACCGACTACGTCGGCTGACCGGCGCCGGCACTCCGCCGCCCGACGCGTGCGCCGCCCGAGGAGCCCGGCCGCACGGAGCCCGGCCGTACGCCGGGGGCGACGGGCGGCGGCCCCCGGCGATCGTCGGGGGCGGGTGGGTCAGGGCTGCGGCGGACCGTCCTGTTCCGGATTCGTGCCGAACCGTCCCTTGAGCTTCTCCTGGGCGGTGTCGACCTGGCTGCTGTACTTGTCCTGGGTCCTCTCGTCGACGAAGTCGCCCGCCTTGTCGATCCCCTTGGAGGCCTGGTCCTCGTGGCCCTTCAGCATCTGCTTGAGCTTGTCCAGCATGGACATGGGCGTTCTCCTCACCGGGTTGGCCCCCGCCTTCCCAGGTTCCCCGTCCACTTCGCATCCCGCATCTCCGCGCGCGCCACGGCCAGTCCGGTGCCGGCGGCCACCTTGTCGAGCGGCGCCCCTCGCGTGTCGAACTCCCGGCCGCGGGGCGGGAGATACCAGGGACGGCACCCCCACCCCGTGAGGAGAGGCCGATGGACGGACTCCGAACCCGCGCGGTCCGCTTCGACCGCTACGGCGGCACCGACGTCCGCTGCGTCGCCGACGTGCCGCGGCCCGTACCCGGTCCGGGCGAGGTCCTCGTCGAGGTCCGCGCGGCGGGCATCAATCCCGGAGAGGCCGCGATCCGGACCGGCGCGCTGCACGAGCGGTGGCCGGCCACCTTCCCCTCCGGGCAGGGGAGTGACCTGGCCGGAGTCGTCGCCTCGCTCGGCGAGGGTGTGCGCGACCTCGCAGTCGGGGACGAGGTGGCGGGCTTCTCCTGGCGACGTTCCAGTCAGGCCACCCACGTCACCGTCCCTGTCGGTCAACTCGTCCTCAAGCCACCGCGGTTGAGCTGGGAGGTGGCCGGCTCGCTCTACGTCGCCGGGTGCACCGGGTACGCCGCCGTCCGGGCCGTGGACCCCGAGCCGGGCGAGACCGTCGCCGTCTCGGCCGCCGCCGGTGGGGTCGGCACGTTCGTCGTGCAGCTGTTGGCCGCGCGGGGCGTCCGCGTGCTGGGCATCGCCTCGCCCGCCAACGACGCCTGGCTCACCGCGCACGGCGCCGTCCCGGTCCACTACGGCGACGGCCTGGCCGCGCGCCTGACGGCCGCGGCACCCGACGGCGTCGACGCCTTCATCGACCTGTTCGGTCCGGAGTACGTCCAACTCGCCGCCGACCTCGGGATCCCGCCGCGCCGGATCGAGACCGTCATCGCCTTCGAGAAGGCGATGGAGCTCGGCGCCCGGACCGAGGGCAGCCAGGACGCCTCCACCCGTGAGGTCCTCGGCGAGATGGCGAAGTTGGTGGCGGACGGCACCATCGAGGTTCCGATCGCCGCGAGTTACCCGCTCGATCAGGTCGCCGAGGCGTTCGCGCGGCTCGAGCAGCGCCACACCCGGGGGAAGATCGTGCTCCTCCCCTGACCGGTGCGGCACCGGGGGCCGGGGGAGGGGTGGAACCCGCCACTCCGGGAGTGCGACGGCCGCGCCGCGCCGCCGAGTTGGGACGCGGACCCCGGTCGGACGCTACGGTGGACGCCAACGTCACACCCAGGAGCGCGAGATGAACGACCAGCCGTCCGCCCCCGAGCGCCGGCCGCTGACCGTCGAGGCCGCCGCGGCGCTGCGCGAGTACGCGGCCGGACAGCGGGCCCGGACCGAGCGCTTCACCGAGGTCCTCGAGGACATCGCGGCCAACGGCCTGCCCCGCGCCGAGGACTGCACCCCCTGGGAGACGATCCGGGACCGCCGCCTGGCCGAGATCGCCGGCCGGCGGGGCCACGCGGCCTGATGACCGGTCAGCACCGGCGCGCGCAGATCGCCTTCACCCAGCTCGCCGAGCAGCAGATCAACCGGATCACCGATCCGGGGGAGATCCACGCCCTCGACCGTGCGCTGGCCGCGCTGAGCGTCGACCCCGCGATGGGCGCGCCGATCGCCGCCACGACGCCCGAACTGCGCGAGTACGCGGACGCCGTCGACGCCGTCCGCCTGGTCTACTACGTCACCGCGCTGCGCACGGTGGTCGTCGTGGCCTACCTCGAGACGGGCTGACGGGCACCGCGCCGAGGGCGTTCCGCGCGCTGTCGGGGCCGAGATCGGGCGCGCGGCGCCGTGCTCGTTCCGGGCCGTGAGCATGCGGCCCCTATATGTGAAACAACCCTGGCTGCGCAAGGGTGCAAGAACTGCCAAACGGGACATAGGGCGCATGTTGCCGAGTGATGCTGCACACACCCCCGATGGGGTCCACTACGGTGCATAGTCGTCCCGCTCGGGAGGTTTAGCGGCCATCTGGCGCGAGTACCCGCGATCCTCGCTTCCGATGCCGCGCAGGCTGTCGCCGCTCACCGTATCCGTGCAGGTCAGGAGCCTGATCCCGGGGGTCGGAAAAATTTTCCAAGGGGGAGGTTTCAGCTCGGGGGTCGCGGGTACTTCCGGCGCCCCTCGGGGGGCCGCGTGGGGGTTCGGCTACGACCGGGCGTCGTAATCCGGTGTGTTCTGGGTCTCTTGGAACCGGCTCCGGTGCCCGCTAACAATGACTTCGTCGTCGCGACACGTTGGTCCCCCCGACCCGGGTCGCAAACGGTGCACATCCACTGCACCTCGACCCGCGCTCGGAGAGTGACCCCGCAAGGGCCGCGCATCCCACTCCAGGCGTGGCTTCCTGTCCCCCGACCTAGGACCGCACTTGTCTATTTCGTTCACCACTCGCCTGCGCAAGTCTGCTGCTGTCGTCGTCACCGCCGCCGGTATCGCCGCCATCGGTGCCACGATCGCCCCCACTGCCGCCTCTGCCGCCACCCCGCAGCAGATCGCCGCCAGCATCGTCCCGGCCAACCAGCTGGCCTCCTTCAGCAACATCATTTCGCACGAGAGTGGTTGGAACGTCACCGCCACCAACCCCAGCAGCGGTTCCTACGGCCTCGGCCAGGCCCTGCCGGCCGACAAGATGGCCTCTGCCGGTGCGGACTGGAAGACCAACCCCGCCACCCAGATCAAGTGGGCTTACGACTACATGAACTCCCGTTACGGCAGCCCGAACGCTGCCTGGGCGTTCTGGGCCGCCCATCACTGGTACTAAGCCGACAGCTGGACGCGGCTCGTGAAGGGTCCCGGTGCATCGCACCGGGACCCTTCACGCGTGGTGCAACTCGGTTCCGTTGCAGGGCGGTTCGCCTTCCTCGCCGCTCCCGGGTCGGCTTCGTCCAGGTCCTCACCGCCCAGCTCCGCGGCGCCACGGGCGTGGACGCGCCGCGCGGCTGTGTGTTGCGCCGGATCGACGCCCGGGGCACGGACGAGCGGACCATGGACTTGGCCGACGACTGGTACGACGTACTGACCGGCGTGTTCCGGCGGGACCTGACCGACGTCGACGTCCCCGCGCGGGCGGAGTTGTGGCACCGGGTCAACACCGCGCACCAGGTGTGGGAGGCCGCGGGGCGGTGGTGACGGGTGCCCCGTGGGGGACCGGCTCTCCGCGCGGTGCGGCCCTGCGCGGGGTGGTCCGAAGGCGTTCCGCGGGCAACGCCCTCTCGTCCGCGGGGTCCCGGTCCCTCACCCGCGGTGACGTTCACCGGGTCGTACGTGGAGCGGACCCCTGTTCGCGCCGGTCGAGCGCCTGGTGGGTCAGTCGGGCGGCGAAGGGCAGGGCCAGTTGGGCGATCGCCCCCGCGCCGAAGGCGCTGGCGGCGCTGCTCGCCACCGGTTCCGCGTAGGCCAGGGCCCGCCGCAGCATGCCGGGAGCGGACTCCTGCACGCGGCGCGCCGCGGGGAGTAGCAGGTCGAGCAGGGGAAGATCGGGGACGGGGACCGTCAGCGTCCGGTCCGTCGCGTCGGGGCGCGGCCAGGTCAGTTCGATGCGCACGGTCGGAGCTGCCTCTTCCGGGTTCGGGTCGATCGCCCGCGGCTGCACGTCCCGTGGTCCCCGCACACCCGGGGTCCGCTTCGGACGGTGAGCCAGGGCGGGTGGGATGTCGGTCAGTGGGTGTGGGAGCCGCGACCGGCCGGGGGCGGGCGGGTGGGCCCGGGGACCGGTTCTGGATCCGGCCGGGGACTCATCCCCCTCACCCCCCTCGCGGCCAGGACGCCGAACGGGTGCCAGTGGGGCGGAACCGGCGGGGGTCCGCGCACGCGCTTCACCCATCGAGATGCCGGCTCTGTCGACAATTGTCCGGATTGGGTTACCTTGTCAACGAGATCTGACTAACACCAGATGAACGGGAAGCGGCCGGCTCACGACGGGCGGCGCGCCCTGCCCCGGAGTGGCGATCGGAGTAGTCATGAGTGACAGTGCCGGCACATCCCCCGCGTCCGCACCCCGGGGAGGCTCCTCGAAGGTGCTGCTGCACCCGGTCGGGGCGGTGACCTCGGCGGTGCGCCAGGTGCCCGGCGCTTCCGTCGTCAAGGAGGTCTTCGACGGGGTGTTGGACACGGTCGGTGTCGTGTCACCGCGCACCAGGCGGGTCGCGGCGTACGCGGGTGCCGGCCTGTTGGGCGCGGCGGGGCTGGTCGAGTGGCCGGTGGTGGTGGCGGGCGCGGCAGTCGTGTGGCTGACCCAGCCGCGGGCCCGGAGCGGTGAGAACACCGCGGCCCAGCCGGTCCGGAAGGCGAGCGGCGCGGCCCAACCGGCCCGGAGGCCGGCGGCCAAGGCCCGCGCGGACCGGCCGAGGACGAAGTCGGCGACCGGCACCGCCAAGACCGCCAAGCCCAAGACTGCCAAGCCCAAGACCGCCAAGCCCAGGACCACCAAGCCGTCGGCGGCGAAGTCGACGGCACGGTCGACCAGGACCCGTGCGACGACCTCCGCGACCGGGCGTCGTGCGACGGGTGCACGCCAAAGCTGAGCGCGCTCTTCCGCCGCGGGCGGGCAGGAGTCCTGACCCGGCCGCACGGCATGTCCGACCGCGGGTGCGACCGCCGACTCCGCGTCCCCGGCCCCGGCGGGGCACCACCCGTGAAGGTGAGACATGGTTCTGGGATTGCTGACCCGGCTGCCCGCAGCGGGGCTCGACCTCGCGCTGACGGCGCCCTCCGCGTTGGTGCGCCGGGCTCTCCCGGCGGCCGGCACCGCCGTCCGGATCGCGGTCGATGCCGCGAGCGACACCGCGGGCACCACGGCGCGTGGTGCCGCGGCACTGTCGGCCAAGGCGGTGTTGATGGGCAGGGTCGCCCGGAACGCCGTGACACCCGGCCTGGGGTACTGGCACGCCGGAACCCGTGTGCACCTGCCGCTCCGACCCGATCCGGCCGCCACCGGGCGCGGCGTGCGCCGGGTGGAGACCGCCGCGAAGCGGGTGGCGGCGGTCCTGGCGGACCACCCCGACGTGGTGGTCGCCTACTGGGACGGCGGCCTGGCGCGGCTGGTCGTGCAACTGACCGAGGGCGCGCTCACGGACCAGGTGGTGTCCGAGGCGACCGAGCTGGCCGTCGGACAGGGGCTGGAACGCCCCGACGAGCAGGTGCTGGAGCGCGTGCACCCGGGGCACCCCGGGGGCGTGCGCTCCGCGGCGATCGCGCTCGCCTGCGACGCGGCGGGTATCGCCGCCGCGGTCAGCTCGCGGACGGTCCGTCCGAAGAACTCGTCGCGGCTGGCCACCGCCGTGGTCACGCTGTTGCGCGAGGACTCGCGGGTGCGGGCGGTGCTGCGCCGCCGGCTCGGCACCCCCGGCGCCGATCTGGTGCTGGCCGCGGCCAACGCGGCCGCCCACGGTATCGGGCAGTCGCCCGCCACCCTGCTGCTCGACGCGGCGCTGCGAGCCGGCCAGCTGGCGGAGGCGTTCGCCCGGGCCGTCGCGTTCGACACGGCTCACGACGCCGTCTGCGCGCCGGGACGGCTGAGCCTGGCCGACGGTCAGGTCGCCCGTCCGCCGATCCGGCCGAACCCGGGCGAGGAGTACGCGGACCAGGCGGTCGCCGCGAGCCTGGTCAGCGCCGCCGCGACGCTGCTGTTCACCCGCGACGTCCACGAGGCGGCCGAGGCGGTGCTGGCCGGCTCCCCCAAGGCCGCCCGCTACGGTCCGGCGGCCTTCACGGCGGCCCTGGGCACCGCCCTGGCCCGCGAGGGAGTGCTGGTCCGCGACACCGAACGGCTGCGGCAGCTGGAGCTCGTCGACACCGTGGTGCTGCACTCCGAAGCGCTGCGCAGTACCCGGCGAACGGTGCTGGAGGCGAATCCCAGCGCGGCCGGCTGGGAGCGCGACCGGCTGTGGCGCGTCGCGTCGGCGGCACTGTGGCCGGCCGAGCCGGGGACGGAACCGTCCGGGGAACCGTCAGTCCGACTCCGCCCGGTCCCTGATGAGGGGTCGTCGGCGACCGGGCTGATGATCGCGTCGCTGCGCGGCCAGGACGTCGGCACCGTACTCGTCGGCTGGGAGGTCGACCCGCTCGCCGAGGCCGCCCTGGACGCGGCCCGCCGGGCCGGTCTGTACGTGGTGGTGGTGGACGACGGCTCGCTCGGTGACTTCGGCGCGTTGGCGGACGAACGCGTCGGAGCGGACCAGCCGTTGGCCGAGGTGGTGCGCCGCCTGCGGGACAGCCGCCGGGTGGTGCTCACCGTGGCGCGCGTCCCGGACGACCGCGCGGGTTCGGGACGGCGGATGAGCGCGCACGCCCGCGAGGTCCTCGAGGGGTTGCTGCGCAGCGACATCGCCGTCTCGCTCACCGACGACCGCAGCGCGGTGGTGTGGGGCGCGGACGTCCTGCCGCTGCACGGGTTACGGGGAGTATGGCGACTGCTGGCCGCCGTACCTGCCGCGCGGACGGTCGGCCGGCACGCGAAGACCTTCGCCGAGGCCGGCGCCGCGCTGTCCGGCCTGCTGGTGGTCACCCGGGGCTCCCGGCCGCGACGTTCCGCCTTTCCGGCCGGGAGCCGACTCAGCCCGGTGAACGCCGCCGCTGCCGCCTCCCTCGCCTCGGGGTGGCGCGCCGCTCTGCTCGTCACCGCTCGCGACACGCCCCGTCCGAGGCCCCGGGTGCCCTGGCACGCCCTACAGCCCCGGGAGACGCTGTCGCGGCTGAGAGCCACCAGGCGCGCCGCACCCGCCGCCTCGCAGACCGTACGGAAGGCCGTCGGCCGGACCACGGGCCGGGCGGCGCGACTGCCGGTCTTCACACCGGTCCGCCTGACGGTCCGCCTGCTCGCCGCCGTCCGAGCCGAACTCGACGATCCGCTCACACCGGTGCTGATGGTCGGTGCCATCGCCTCCGCCCTGCTCGGGTCCACCGTGGACGCCCTGTTGGTCGCCGGTGCGATGGGCGTGAACGCGACGGTGGGCGGGGTGCAGCGGCTGCGCGCCGAACGGGCCCTGTCCGCACTGGTGGTGGGGCAGCGTCAGACGGCCCGGCGGGTCAGCGGTGCCGGTCGCGGACGGGCGACCACCGTCGAGGCCTCGCGGCTGACACCCGGCGAGGTCATCGAGCTCCACACCGGCGACGTCGTACCGGCGGACGCCCGGCTGCTGGAGGTCGACGGCCTGGAGGTGGACGAGTCATCGCTGACCGGCGAGTCGCTGCCGGCCGGCAAACAACTGGACGCGACACCACGGGCGGCCGTGGCCGACCGCCACTGCATGGTGTTCGAGGGCACGACGGTGGTCGCCGGGCGTGGCCGGGCCGTCGTCGTGGGCACCGGGGACGAGACCGAAGCCGGGCGGGCGGCCCACCTCGCCGCGCACCTCCCGACGGCGCCCGGCGTCCAGGCGCGGCTGCGCGAACTGACCAACCGGGTACTGCCGTTCACCCTCGCCGGAGGCGCCGCCGTGACCGGCCTGTCGCTGCTCCGCGGCCGACCGGTGCGCGAGGCCGTCCAGGGCGGACTGGCGGTAGCGGTCGCCGCCGTGCCCGAAGGACTCCCCCTGGTGGCGACGGTCGCGCAGCTGGCGGCGGCCCGTCGGCTCGGCCGGCGCGGCGTCCTGGTGCGCACCCCGCGCACCCTGGAGGCACTGGGCCGGATGAACACCATCTGCTTCGACAAGACCGGCACGCTCACCGAGAACCACCTGCGGGTGGTCCGGGTCGCCACCTCGAAGGGGACCACACACCCGACCGACGCTCCCGAGGCGGCACCGGTCCTGCGGGCCGCCGCCCGCGCCTGCCCCCACATCGCGGACGACACGGGGATCCACGCCCACGCCACCGACGAGGCCGTCCTGGCGGCGGCGCCGGACGACCCGGAGTGGACACCGGTCGGCGCGCTGCCCTTCGCGGCCAGCCGGGGATACGCGTCCGCGGTGGGAACCGACGCCGAAGGCGCCCAGCTGCTGCTCGTGAAGGGAGCGCCGGAAGTCGTGCTGCTCGGCTGTCCGGACGCCGGGGTGGACGCCGCCGCCACGGCGGAGTCGCTGGCCGGGCAGGGACTGCGGGTGCTGGCCGTCGCGGTGCGCCGGCTGGTGGGCGAGCACGGGGACGAGGTGCTGGGCAAGCCGCTGGAGGCACTGGAACTCCTCGGATTCGTCGGGCTGGCCGACACCCCGCGCCCCAGCTCCGCCCCACTGGTGGCCGGCCTGCGCCGGTCCGGCGTCCGGCCCGTCATGCTCACCGGCGACCACCCGCACACGGCCCACGCGGTGGCGGTCGCCCTGGGCTGGCCCGAGGACGTCACCGTGGTCACCGGCGACGAACTCGCCGCCGCGGACCGGGCCGACCGAATCCGCCTGCTGCGCGACTGCGGGGTCGTGGCCCGGGTCGCGCCGGAGCAGAAGCTGCTGGTCGTCGAGACGCTCCAGGAAGCCGGACAGGTCGTGGCCATGGTCGGGGACGGCTCGAACGACGCCGCCGCCATCCGCGCCGCCGCCGTCGGGATCGGCATCGCCGCCCGAGGGTCGGCCGCGGCCCGCAACGCCGCGGACCTGGTGCTCACCACCGACGACCTGACCGTGCTGATCGACGCCGTCGCCGAGGGCCGGGCGCTCTGGCACAGCGTGGCGGACGCGATCAGCGTGCTGATCGGCGGCAACGCCGGGGAGATCGGGTTCTCCGTGCTCGGTGCGCTGCTGTCCGGGACCTCACCGCTCTCCACCCGTCAGCTGCTGCTGGTCAACCTCCTCACCGACATGTTCCCGGCGATGGCGGTGGCGGTCACTCCCCGGGACGAGGAACCGACCGGAGAAGCCTCCGAGCCGGTGGGTACCGCGCCCGTCGGCACCGCGGTGCTCGGCGAGCCGTTGACCCGCCGGATCCGCCAACGCGGCGTGGTCACCGGACTCGGTGCGACCACCGCCTGGCTGATCGGCACCGTCACACCGGGCTCCACGCGGCGCACCAGCACGATGGCGCTGTGCGGTGTGGTCGGCGCACAGCTCACGCAGACCGCCGTCGGACGGCACCGCAGCCCGCTGGTACTGGTCACCGTGCTCGGGTCCGCCGCCGCCCTGGTCAGCCTCGTCCAGACACCGGTGGTCAGCCACTTCTTCGGCTGCACTCCGCTGGGCCCGGTGGCCTGGGTGGGCGTCGCGGCCGCCATCGGCGTCGCGGCGCTGGGCCCGCGGTTCGTGCCCCCGGTCGAACAACTGCTGTCCGACCTCGGGTCACGTCTGCGCCCGGAGGCACGGGTCGTGCGCTGACACCCCGGCCGGGTCCGCGGCCGGCGCCAGGGGAAACCGGACCGTGAGCGTTCGTGGTGCATTCCGGAGCGGTGCGGGCGGGCCCGGGGTCACAGGGACGTCCGGACGCGGAGGATTGCCTCCGGGCAGTCGCGCGGGGAAGGGCACGCGGCGGCCCGGAGGGGTCTGTGGGGTGCGCGGTCAGGCGGCGCGGGCCGGGCTGGGGCGCAGTGGGGCGCCGCACCAGGACGGGGAGGTGTGTTCGGCCCGCTCGTCCGGCAGCGGCGTCGGCGCGGGGGCGGCCAGTTGCGGGTCGACGGTGAGCGCGGTGATGCCCAGGGGTTCGGTGAGGGCGCGCAGGGCGGGCTCGGCGAGCGCGATCCAGGGCTGGGCGGGGCTGAGCACGGCGGCGAGCCGCTGCTCGGTGGTGAAGGCGACGGCGGTGCGGTCGCCGAGCGGTGTGCGGAAGACGCGGACGGCGTGGCCCAGCGGACCCGACCGGACGGGCACCAGCAGGTGTCCGGCCGGGACGGGTTCGGACGGCTCAGGGTCTTCGCAGGTCTGACGTCGGTTCATGGTGTTGCCTCCACGCGGGTGCGGGTGCGGGTGCGGGTGCGGGTGCGGGCCGGGTCCGCGCCGTGGTCCGGAGGGCCGGGGAGAGGTCCCGGGTCGCCGGGGCGCAGCAGCGACGCTATCCCCGCTGGCCCGGCGGCGCCTGCCGGTCCTGACAACTCCTTGATCCCGAAGTCCGATGTCCTGACATGGCGTTGACGCCCGCCCGGATCCACCTGCCGCGGGCGCGCGCCGGGCGCCGTCCCCCATTCGGCCCAGTGCGCGTCAAGGTGCCGTCAAGGACGGCGGGGTGCGCGTAGGCCACGCGTCAAGGACGGGTGCGATCGATCAACGCCGGGTCTCCACTGGAGCAGCGGGCGGCAGAGTCCCGGAGGCCCGCCCCGTGATCCGGAAGGAAGCGATCCACCATGGCCATAACCCAGCTCACCGCCCCCGTCGAGCCGGCGTTCCGCCGTCAGCTGGACGACGCGCCGGTGCGCCGGCCGTCGCAGTGGGTCGTGCTCACCACCCGGACGGACCGGCCCGAGGAGGACGGCGACCAGCCGGGCGCCGCCTCGGTGGCTGAGCGGCGCACGGCGCCGGTGCACTGTCGGATCGCCATGCAGTACCTGGACTGACCCGGCCCCCGCCCCCGCCGCGCCCCCGCACGTCCGCCCCGAACAGGAGTGCCTCGTCATGACCACGCTGTCCGCCGTTCCCGCCGGCCGTCCCCTCGAACACCTGGCCCCCACCGGCAACCCGCTCGGCAGCCCCTGGCCCGCCTCGGCCCGCCCGGGGCCCGGCGGGGACGTGCTGATCAGCGGCGTCGGTCTGGCCGAGGCAGCCGACCGCTTCGGCACCCCGCTGTACGTGCTGGACGAGGCCGAGGTACGGGCCCGCGCCCGGGCCTACCGCCGGGCCCTGCCGCAAGCCGAGGTGCTCTACGCCGCGAAGGCCTTCCTGTGCAGCGCGATGGCCGACTGGGTCGCCGAGGAGGGCCTCGGCCTGGACGTCTGCTCAGTCGGCGAGCTGCGGCTGGCCGCCGGGGCCGGCTTCCCGCCCGAGCGGATCCTGCTGCACGGCAACGCCAAGAGCCCGGAGGAGCTGCGGCTGGCCCGGCGGCTGCGGGTCGGCCGGATCGTCGTCGATGGGCTCGGCGAGATCCCCCGGCTGGCCGCGCTGTCCGTCGTGGACGCCCCGCAGCGGGTGCTGATCCGGGTCGTGCCGGGCGTCGAGGCCGGTCACCACGCGGCGGTCCGTACCGGTGTCGACGGGCAGAAGTTCGGCTTCCGGATCGCCGGCGGGGAGGCCGCCGAGGCGATCGGCCGCACCCTCGCCCAGCCCGGCCTGGTCCTGGTCGGCCTGCACTGCCACCTGGGCTCGCAGATCGACTCGGTCGAGCCCTACCTGGCCGCCGTCGACCGGCTGGTCGAGCTGCTGGCCGAGATCCGTGACCGGCACGGCGTGCAGCTGCCCGAGCTGGACCTCGGCGGCGGGCACGGTGTGCGCTACCTCCCCGGGGACGCGGAGCTGACCCCGGCCGAGCTCGGCCCCCAGGTGACCGACCGCCTCGCCGCGCGCTGCGCCGAGCACGGTCTCGCCGTCCCACGGCTGCTGGTCGAGCCGGGCCGGGCGATCGCCGCGCCGGCCGCGGTGGCGGTCTACCGGGTGCTGTCGGTGAAGCACTCCGCCGACGGCCGGGTCTTCGCCGCGGTGGACGGCGGCATGAGCGACAACCCGCGTCCGGCCCTGTACGGCTCCCGGTACGACATCCGGCCGGTCGGCCGGAGCTCCGACGTGCCGCCCACCGCCATCGACGTGGTAGGCCGGCACTGCGAGGCCGGTGACGTACTGGTGCGCGACGCGCGGCTGCCGGGCGACCTGCGGCCGGGCGATCTGCTGGCGGTCCCGGCCGCGGGCGCGTACCAACTGTCGATGGCCTCCGGGTACAACGTCGTGGGCCGCCCGGCCGTGGTCGCCGTCCGCGACGACCGGGCCCGGTTGCTGATCCGCCGGGAGACGGTCGAGGACTTCCGGGCCCGTGAGGTCGGCCGCTGACTTGGCGTTCAACCTCGCAGGTCACCCGACCTGCTGATCGGAGGCGGCCGTTCTCCACGCTTCGAGTCCCCACTCGAGCCAACGGCGCGCCGGCCCTGGTGCTCTACCTGCCCGATCCGCACGCGCCGATCTGGCACGCAAACGGCCTGATCGTGCTCGCGCTGCGCGGCGACCAGATCCAGGCGATGACGGTTCCCGGACTCGAACGTGCTTACGCGCGGGGGAACTCGAGGACTTTGCCGCGGGACCGACCAGCGCGGTCTTGGTCAGACCGGCTGACCGCTTGCCACCGACGGGCGAAAGCACTTGCCGACATCAAGGCGGGAGTACACCTCTTGTCAGTCCACGGCTGAATCGGCATTATTTTCGTTTGGACTACCGGCCCCGGGCTCCGGTGGAATCCTCCGTGCGCGCGACACTGTTGCACCGACCGTGCATGACAAGAAAGGGTTTACCGAGCATGCGTACCTCTTCGCGTCGAACGGCCCGCCTCATCAAGGTGTCCTTCCTAGGGCTGGTCACGACGTCGCTGCTGGCCCTCGGAACGGCCGCGCCGGCTTCGGCCGCCTCCGGGATCACCTGGCGGAACGGCCTGTACAACCACGACTACTTCCTTCAGTCGGACGGCTATGAGGCGCAGCCCTCCCTAGCCTACGCGGGTAACTCCGCCCAGTCGTTCTGGACCGACATCGAGAACAGCGACGGCACCTGGAACGAAGTCGACTGGGCGGGCTACTGCCTGACCGGCTACGGCCGCACCGTCGAGACGATGCCCTGCAACTCCGCGAAGGACGCCACCGACGGGCACATGCGGTGGCGCGAGATCAACATGGGCTCCGGGAACGGCTGGAAGCTGCAGAACGTCCTCAGCGGCTACTACCTGGACTGGACTGGAACCAGCCCCGACGCCGGCACGGTCTACCTTCACGACGGCGACGCGGGGAACCCGAACGAGCGCTGGTACTGAGCTTGACGTTTATAGTCGGCGGGTTTGGTGTCCCTTGATCGACTCGGCCCGTTTGACCGTCTTGCCGACGTCGTGGCGCTTGGCCCGGTGCTTGTTCTTCGAGCCCGGGGGCCGTCCCGGGCCCGGCCGGGACGGTTTCGGCGCGGCCGCCGGGCAGGCCGCCGTCACTCGGATGTCGCGAAACCCGCGCCGGACTCGGGCGGGGGTGAGGCGGCGGGGTTCGGCCGCTGGTCGCTCCCAGGGGCGGCGAACGTCTTCGGCGAGCGGGCGGGCGAGGCGGAGCTGGGTGTGGGTGGCGATTGAGGTGACCCCCGGAACGTGGACACAGGGGTTCATGCTGCGTGTGAGAGTCTAGCGTGCGTGTGGTGTTGCTGTTCGAACTCGATCGGTGAGAGGTAGGACAGCGTGCTGTGGCGACGGCGGGCGTTGTAGTAGGTCAGCCACTGGAAGATCTCCAGTCGTGACTGGTTTGGTGGTCAGGCCGGGGTGGGGATCCAGGCGCCTCGGCCGTCGAAGAGCCGGGTGATGGCGTCGAGCAGGTTGTGGCCCTGTTTGGCGGCGGTGGACAGGTAGCCGCGCACGGCGAAGAAGCGCTCGGCGCCGAGTGCCGTGCGCCAGCCGCCGGAGATCTTCTGCTGGATCTTGGCCATCCGGATGGCCTGCTCGCTCGTGTTGTTGTCGAACGGGACGCGCCAGTCGAAGGCGAACCGCAGGACCTGGTCGCGTTCCGCGTCGAGGCGGTCGAGCAGGTTCGCGGCCTTCGACCGCTTGCGTCGCGGGTCGCCGGGGGCGCGGGCCGGGTGCAGGATCCGTCCGGCGGCGGTGATCTCCTCGTAGCGGGCCGCGAGGCGTTCGAGCACGTCCACGGTGAAGCCGGTGGCATGCGGGTGGGAGGCCTGGATGGTCTTGATCTCGTTCCAGGTGTCCACCAGCAGCGTGGCCAGCTCTTCGGCCCAGTCCTCGGGGTGGCCGGCGGGCGCGTTCTCCACGACGGCGGCCAGTTCGCGCAGGTGGTGGGCGTTGCGCAGGGCGTGGACCGCGTCGGTGTAGGTCTTGTAGGGCTTCCAGCCGTCGTGGATCGCGACGCCGGTGAAGTACGGCAGGACGCCCATGGCCTCGAACGCCTGCGCGCCGCGCTTGGCGTGGACCTGGTACAGCGTCAGCGAACGGGTGCGGGCGGTGTGCACCCAGCAGGTGCGGCCGGCGATCCGGGTGCCGGTCTCGTCGAAGCCGACCACCTCGCGCTGCGTCAGCTGCTGTCGCACGGCCTCGGTGTGCGGGGGCACCGCGTCGGCGGCCTGACCGGCCCACCCGAGCAGGGTCGCGGTAACGACCTCGGCGCCCAGGCAGTCGGCCAGCAGTTCGGCGCACCGCTCGTAGGGCAAGTGCTGTCGGGTGAGCAGGTAGACCGCCAGGCCCTTCAGCCGGGGCCCGTACTGGGCTGGTGCGGCGGGGGCGGCGGACGGTGCGGCGGCGGTGATCCGCCCGCAGGCGCAGCGGCGGCGTTCGATGCGGTGCTCGGTCACCCGCAGGCGGATCTCGGGCAGGTCGAAGACCTGCCGCCGCTCGATGGAGACCACCTGTGCCGCGGTCAGGTCGCCCGCGCAGCCCAGGCAGGCGGCCGGGGCGTGGACCTCGACCGCGTCCGGGTCCGCGACCTGCATCAGCGCGCCCCCGGCACCGCCGCGGGGCTTGCCCGGGCCCCGGCCCGACGGCCTGCGCAGCGACGCAGGCCGCGCCAGCCCGTCACTGGACGGCGGCTTGGAGGAGTTCTTCGAGTTCATCCCCAGACGGCGCTTGAGCTCGGCGTTCTCCGCCCGCAGCTCGGCGATCTCCGCCCGAGCGGCCGCCAGCTCGCTCCGCAACTCACCGACGAGCGCAACCAGTTCCGCGTAGCTCGGCAGCGGCGGGATCTCGGACACAGGACCCAATGATCAACGAGTTGGACGCCAAGATCAACTCAGTGCGCCAGGACCACCAAACCAGTCACGTCCAAACAAGCTCCCCCCGCTGCGGTTCCCCGGGATTGTGCCTCGCTCACGGCAGAGGGTCCATCGGATTTCGGAACGGCTCCAGGGACTCCTGGGAGCGCTTCCTCCCAGGATTGGTGACGGGTCCGCACCACCCGGAGCGTGGTCGTATGACCGGGAGCGAGGCCCTTTTGCGTCCCTGCAGTCGCTCGTCGCCGCGTTCGCCGCCGGCAAGAACCTCGTCGACGAGGCCGCGACCCGCTCGGCGGTCAGCGAGGTGATCGACTGACAGCGGCACGGCCCCGGCTCTCGCATCAGAAAGCGAGGGCGTGATCCCACCCGCGACAACTAGGGTCATCCGATGCGTATGTATCTCTCGTCGTTTCGCATGGGCGACCGCCCGGACCGGCTGCTCGCCCTGCTGGGCGAACCCGGCCCGGCCGAGGTCGCCGTGATCGCCAATGCCATGGACGCCCAGCCAGCGGACGAACGCCTGGCTGGGGTGGCACGCGAAGTCGATGCGCTCACCGCGCTCGGGTTGCAGCCGGTCGAACTCGACCTGCGCGAGTTCTACGACCAGCCCGAGGACGCCGTCAGGGCCGCGCTCGCCCGGTTCCCCGTGGTCTGGTTGCGTGGCGGAAACGTGTTCATGCTGCGTTACGCGCTCGCCCGCAGCGGCGCGGACGCGGCGCTGACCACGCTGCTGCGACGGGACGCGGTGATCTATGCCGGCTACAGCGCAGGCCCCTGTGTGCTCGCGCCCAGCCTGCGCGGACTGGACTACTGCGACGACCCGCAGGTAGTCACCGACACCTACGGCGACCCGGTGGTCTGGGACGGGCTGGGCATCCTCGACTACGCCGTGGTGCCCCACATCGACTCCCCAGACCACTACGGGACGGAGGCTCTTGGGGTCGTCGCGGCCAACTACCGTGCGGACGGGACCCCCCACATCACCCTGCGCGACGGGCAGGCCCTCGTGATCGACGGTGAGGACACGGACATCTACTGACCGGCACCTTGCCGACGAACGACGACACTCCGTGATGAACACCCCGTCGGAACCACCCCCGGCGGGGTGTTCTCGTCTCACAACGTCGGCACGCTGAACGCCTGCTTCGTGGGGATTTTCAGCGTCGGGCAACAACCATGCCGCCCGGAGAGATGTGTTCGCTGGACCAGGTCCGGCAGCACCTGCCGTCGCCCGACCTGACTGAGGCTGGCGGCCTGTGGGCGCGGAGTGGAGTGGCGGCCGCGGGGATGGTGGGAGCGGCCGGGCGGCGACGGCGGTGGCGCCTGGTGGAGGGAGTCGTCATGCCGCAGGCTCTGCCCGCGTCACCGCACCGCCGAACCCCGCTACCACCCCAACGGAGCACGTCGGCCGTTTCTAACCGGCCGCTGATGCGATGAAGGGGCGGGGCCTCCGCTCCTCGTGGGCTCCCCGGTGCCGGGGTCGACACTGGGGTTGTTCACGCCACAACGACGAAGGAGGCCCCTGTGCGTGCAGAGTACGCCGGGCGGCAGTACGTCGGCATCGACTTGCATCGCCGCCGTTCAGTGATCGTGAGGCAGACCGAGCAGGG
>NZ_JBVHLF010000001.1:267908-273140 GCF_055559155.1 Kitasatospora sp. NPDC024654 | reverse complement strand
ACATATCTGGCGTTGACTTTTGGCACGCTGTTGAGTTCTCAAGGAACGGACACTTCCTTCAGACCGCTCTCGCAGGCCCTCCGGGCGTTTCGTTCTTTCGTGTCTCCAGCTTATCAGATCCGCTTTTCGGCGTTTTCCGATCCCGTGCTGGCCGGGGCCGCTTTTCCCTTCCGCGGCGACCGCTACTCTACCGTATTTCCGGACCAGGTCCGTACCAACGGAACTCGGCATTGAAAATGACGAGCGCTGGCCATTCGGTGGGGTATTGGTCGCTCCGGTTGGACCGAGATGATCGGCCGGCCTCTCGGCTGTCCGACTTGTCCGTCCGGTTCAGGCGACTCGTCCAACACTAGGCCAGTCGTGCGGCCCCGTCAAACACTGAGGGACCAGATCTGACCAGATCTGGTCCCTCAGTGGTGTTACCGCAGCTCAACCGGCGTCTGTTTCACGCCACCTGACGGCGGTCGCCACCGCCACGGCCCGGCCGACACGGCGTCAGTTCGCGACCAGCTCGACCGCGGCCAGGTTGCGCTTGCCGCGGCGCAGCACCAGCCAGCGGCCGTGCAGCAGGTCCTCCGCTGCGGGCACCGCGTCCTCGTCGGTGAGCTTGACGTTGTTGAGGTACGCGCCGCCCTCCTTGAGCGTGCGCCGGGCGGCCGAGCGGCTCGGCGCCAGGCCGACCGCGACCAGCAGGTCGGCGATCGGCGCCAGCTCGGCCACCTCCGCCCTGGGCAGCTCGGCGAGCGCCGAGGCCAGCGTGGCCGGCTCCAGCTCGCCGAGGTCACCCTGGCCGAACAGCGCCTTGGACGCGGCGACCGCGCGCTCGTACTGCTCGGCACCGTGCACCAGCGTGGTCAGCTCCTCGGCCAGCGCGCGCTGGGCGAGCCGGGCCTGCGGGCGCTCGGCGGTCTCCCGCTCCAGCTCCTCGATCTCCTCCTTCGAGCGGAAGCTGAAGATCCGCAGGAAGTTCGAGACGTCCCGGTCGTCCGAGTTGAGCCAGAACTGGTAGAAGGCGTACGGGGTGGTCAGCTCGGGGTCGAGCCAGACCGTCCCGGACTCGGTCTTGCCGAACTTGGTGCCGTCCGCCTTGACGATCAGCGGGGTGGCCAGCGCGTGCACCGACTTGCCGTCGGCCTTGCGGAGCAGGTCGGTGCCGGCCGTGAGGTTGCCCCACTGGTCGCTGCCACCGGTCTGCAGGGTGCAGCCGTAGCGCCGGTTCAGCTCCAGGAAGTCCATGCCCTGCAGGATCTGGTAGCTGAACTCGGTGTAGCTGATGCCCGCGTCCGAGTTGAGCCGGCGGGACACCGCCTCCTTGGCGATCATGTTGTTGACCCGGAAGTACTTGCCCACGTCGCGCAGCAGGCTGATCGCCGACATCCCGGACGTCCAGTCCAGGTTGTTGACCATGCGGGCGGCGTACTCACCCTCGAAGTCCAGGAACTTCTCGATCTGGCCGCGCAGCCGGTCCACCCATCCGGCCACCGTCTCCGGGTCGTTGAGCACCCGCTCGGCGGTGGGCTTGGGGTCACCGATCAGGCCGGTCGCGCCGCCGACCAGGCCCAGCGGCAGGTTCCCGGCCTGCTGGATCCGGCGCATGGTGAGCAACTGGACCAGGTTGCCCAGGTGCAGGCTCGGCGCGGTCGGGTCGAAGCCGCAATAGAACGTGACCGGGCCGTCCGCGAACGCCTTGCGCAATGCGTCCTCGTCGGTGGACAGGGCGATCAGCCCACGCCACCGCAGCTCGTCGACGATGTCGGTCACGGTCACGCTTCTCCTCGGTCCGGTCGGTCCCCTGGTCGGCGGGTCCGACGGTGGTGATCCAGCGTGTCCGAGGGTACGCGGTCCGCGCCAGCGGTTTACCTTCGGCGTGGCGTGTGGGCGCGGTACGGGCTGACCGTCGGCTCGCCCTCGGTCCAGAACCGCCAGGGCGTGTCGGCGGCCTGCGCGATCCCGGTGCGCGGGCCCGAGCGGATCAGCTCGGCGGGCGGCGGGGTGCCGGGGAACAACCGCAGCACCGGCCCGTCGAGGTCGGCTCCGTCGTGGCTGCGGTCGATCCCGAGCGCCGTGGTGAGCCGGGCCGGTCCCTGGGCCAGGTCGGTGTCCCGGCGGCTGGTGGTCCGGCGGCCCCGGGCCAGCTCCAGCCCGGCGACGACCTCGCCGGCCCGCAGCAGCACCGCCCCGGGGACGCCGCCGGGCCCGCATACCAGGTTCACGCAGAAGTGCATGCCGTAGGTGAAGTACACGTACGCGTAGCCGGGCGGCCCGAACATCACGGCGTTGCGCGCGGTCGGGCCGCGGTGGGCGTGCGAGGCGGGGTCGTCCGGACCCTGGTACGCCTCGACCTCGGTGAGCCGCAGCTCCACCGTGCCGGCCGGCAGCGTGCAGCGAAGCACCCGGCCGAGCAGGTCGGGGGCCACCTCGGGGGCGGGGCGGGCGAAGAACGAGTGCGGCAGCGGGTCGTCGGACACACCGAGAGGGTAGCCGCACGGTCGGGAGACGGCCGTCCGGGTCGGCGAAATTCCGTTGTCCGGTGGCGGGTTCGGCGTTCAGAGTGGACCCGTCCGCCACCGGGGCGGGAGTGGTCTGGGAGGTGGCCGGGATGCGCGACACGCTGGTTCTGAACGCGAGCTACGAGCCCTTGTCCACCGTGTCGCTGCAGCGTGCGGTGGTGCTGGTGCTCCAGGACAAGGCCGTGCTGGAGCAGGCCCATCCGCTGGCCCGGGTGCGCTCGACCGGGCTGGCCCTGCCGGTGCCCCGGGTGATCAGACTGCGGCGGTACGTCAGAGTGCCGTTCCGACAACGGGCGCCCTGGTCACGGCGGGGTGTCCTGGTCCGCGACCAGCATCTGTGCGCCTACTGCGGCCGGCGGGCCACCACGGTCGATCACCTTCAGCCCAAGTCACGTGGCGGCGAGGACAGTTGGCTGAACACGGTGGCCGCCTGCGCGGAGGACAACCAGCGCAAGGCGGACCGCACGCCGGAGCAGGCCGGGATGACCCTGCTCCGTCGCCCGTTCGAGCCCACTCCGGAGGCCTCGTTGATGCTGGCGCTGGGCCTGCGGGCCGGCGAAGCCGCGGAGTTGGCGCCGTGGCTGCCACGACCGGCGGCCGTCGCCGCCTGAACCCGCACCCGCCGAAGGACCTCCGGTGGACCGGCCCGATCGGGGGACGGGCCGGCCCACCGGGCACTCAGTTGCTCTTGGCCTGGAAGGCGGTGGCGATACCGAAGGTGCCCGAGTGCTGCGGCACCACGATGTCCTTGTCCTCACCGATCAGCACCAGGCCCGAACTGAGCAGCGAGCCGGTGTCCTTGGGGAACCCGCCGCCGACCGACTCCTGCCCGTTGGCCAGGTTGAACCGGCTGAGGTGCGCGGGCTCCAACACCCGCTCGTCGGCGGCCAGCACGAGGCTGCCGTTGTCCAGCCCGACCGCGGCCACCGGGCCCTTCTCGGTCGCCTTGCTCTGCCAGATCGCCTTGCCGGTGCCGAGGTCGTAGCCCACCACGGTGGTCGGGGCGGTACCCCCGGTGGTGGGGACGAGCGTGGTGACCATGGTGTGCCCCTGGAAGAACACCCCGGGTACCGGGTCGAAGCCGCCGTGCGTGACGTCCAGCTGGCCGGCCGGTGTGTTGACCGCGATCTGCACGGTCGGGTCACCGGTCGACCCGAACGCGAAGACCTGGGAGTCGGTCGGCTGGTCGCCGGTGGTGAGCACGACGGCGGGCTCGGCCGACAGCACGGTGACCGACTTGGGCTGGTTGTTCAGCCCGCGCCACCAGAGCAGATGACCGTCCTCGGTGGAGAGCGCGACGGCCTGGTCGTTCGGGGTGGTGTCGACGCAGTAGCTGTGCAGCAGCACGGTGCCGCCGGAGGCGCTGCCGGAGAGGTTGCAGAACTTGCCCGGGCCGCCGTACTGCCAGGCGTCGTTCCCGTCGGCGGCGTTCCAGGCCGCGGCCTTGTCGTCGGCGACCACGACCACCCGGTCGTTGGTGACCGCGACGTGCGCCGAGTAGCTGTTGGTGGTGTTGGAGAGGGTCTTGGTCCAGACCGTCTTGCCCGTCTTGGTGTCCACCGCGGCCAACAGGCTGCACGGGCTCTGCGGGTTGGCCTGGGTGCGGAAGAGCGCGGCACCGAGGCCGGACTGGTTGACGGTCGGGGACAGCCCGCACGGGACGGCGCCCTGGGCGGGGGCGGCCACGCTCCAGAGCTGCTTGCCGCTGCCGAGGTCGTAGGCGTTCACCCCGCTGCCGTCCGCCCGCACTATGGCACTGGACAGCAACCAGCTGCCGACCAGGGTGTCGTCGGTGCCGGGCTGCGGTGCGGAGGCCGGTTGGGCGGTCCAGATCTTGTTGTGCGAGGTCGCGAAGCCGGTGTCGGAGGAGGGCGGCGCGGCGGCCGAGCTGCCGGAGCCACCGCTGTGGCTGGTGGCGATCACGCCGGCCGTCACCAGCACGACGAGCGCGCCGAGGCCGGCGCCGGTCCGGATCAGCAGGGTGCGGCGGCCGGAGCCCTGGGCGTCGGCGAGCAGGCCGCCCGCGGCCGCGCGGACCCGGTCGACCAGCGAGGTCGAGGAGGCGCCGGCGCGGGAGCGGCCGGCCCGGGGGGCGGCGGGTTCGGCCGTGTCGGCCGCGGGGTCCGGCTCGCCCGCGGGCTCGGCCGGCTCCTCGAGGCCGGGCACCGGCTGCTGACCGATCACGGTGTCGTACTCGGCGATGGCCGCGGGGTCGTAGGCCGCCGTCGGGTCGTAGCCGGAGGCCGCGGCGTCATAGCCGGCCGCCGCGGCGTCATAGCCGGCGGCGGGATCGTACCCGGTCGCGGCGTCGTACCCCGGCATCTCCGGCTGGGCGGTGCCGGTCTCGGCGTAGCCGTAGGCCGCCTCCGCCGGGTAGGCCTGCCCGGCCTGCTGCTCCTGCCACTGCCAGGGCTGCTGCGCGCCCTCGTCGTACGGCGGTGCCGTCGTGCCGTAGACCGGCGGCTGTTCCTCCCCGAGCGGCGCCGCGGGGTACCACGCCTGCTGGTAGTCGTAGCCGACCGGCTCGTGCCCGTCGCTGCCGTGGGGGTACTCCCGGCCGAAGCCTGGGGGCGGGTCCTGAGCCATGCGTTCCGTCCGTCCCTGCTGCTTGCTGCGGCGGCCAGCATCTCATGACGCCCGGGCGGCCCGGTCCGGGTGTCGGCCGCCTCAGCCGAGCAGCAGCTTGATCACCGCGACCAGACCGACCAGCACGATCAGCGTG
>NZ_JBVHLF010000001.1:205206-267898 GCF_055559155.1 Kitasatospora sp. NPDC024654 | reverse complement strand
GCTGCGTGCTCTGTCCGCTCTCCCCCCCTCTCCTCTCCCGTTCGTTCCTCTCTCCTCCCCCCCCCCCCCCCCCCCCCCCCCCCCCCCCCCCCCCCCCCCCCCCCCCCCCCCCCCCCCCCGACGCACCGTCAGGCCTCGTCCGCCAGCACCTCGTCGATCCGGGCCGCCAGCTGGAAGTCCAGGCTGGTGATGCCGCCCGTGCTGTAGGTGGTGCAGACGAAGGTGAGAGTGGTCCACCGGATGTCGATGTCCGGGTGGTGGTCCAGCACCTCGGCGGCCTCGGCGACGGTGTCCACCACCCGGATCCCCGCCATGAAATTGCGGGCCTCGGCGGTCCGCCGGATGGCTTTGCCGTCGCGGGTCCAGTTCGGCAGCCGCCTCAGCCCGTCCGCGATCTCTTCCTCGGTCAGCAGGGTGTCATTGCTCATCGCGTCACTCCAGGTCAGGAGGGAGTCGCCCGAACATGGGCGCAAACCCGACAAATGGTGCAGTCGTCCGAGCATAGGTCGCGGACGGTTCGTCACCCGGCCGTCCGGTCCGGGTGTCGGCCGCCTCAGCCGAGCAGCAGCTTGATCACCGCGACCAGACCGACCAGCACGATCAGCGTGCGCAGCGCGATCGGCGGCAGCCGGCGGCCGACCCGGGCGCCCAGCACGCCGCCGAGCGCCGAACCGACCGCGATCAGCAGCACCGCCAACCAGTCGATCGACGTGGTGAACAGGAAGAAGACCGCGGCCACCCCGTTCACCAGCAGCGCGAGCACGTTCTTCACCGCGTTCATCCGCTGCAGGTCGTCGCGGAGCAGCATGCCCATCAGGGCCAGCAGCAGCACTCCCTGGGCGGCGCCGAAGTAGCCGCCGTAGACGCCGGTGAGGAAGACCGAGCCCAGCAGCAGCGGGCCGACCGTCGGCTGGTGGTCGGCGCCCTTGCGGGCCGCCACCGCCCGGGCCACCCGCGGCTGCAGCACCACCAGCACCAGCGCGATCAGGATCAGCGCCGGCACTACCGCGGCGAAGGCACTGCCGGGCAGCCGGGTGAGCAGCACCGCGCCGAGCAGCCCGCCGAGCAGCGAGGCGGTGCCGAGGCGCAGCAGCCGGGACCGTTGGCCGACCAGCTCACGCCGGTAGCCGAGCACCCCGCTGAACGAGCCGGGCACCAGGCCCAGCGTGTTCGAGACGTTCGCGGTCACCGGTGGCAGCCCGAGCGCGAGCAGCACGGGAAAGGTGAGCAGGGTGCCCGACCCGACGATCACGTTGATGGTGCCCGCGCCGGCGCCGGCCGCGAAGACCGCCAGCCCTTCCCAGGGAGTCATGAGTTCTGTCCTTGCCTGTCGCTTGTCCACTCCCGTCCGGGTAGCGGCGATCGCGATCATGCCGGACCGCGCCCGGGCCGCCCAGTGTGTTTCAGGACACGAGACGTCAAGGCCGCGACACGTCCCCCGACACGCCCCGACGCCCGGCACGCGGGTGCGTGCCGGGCGTCGGGTGCGGGTCGGGTCAGGTCACTCCGGATCGATCGTCGGGTACTCCCGGCCCGGGTTCACCCGCGGCCGCGCCGCGCCCTTGTCCTCAGTGTCCAGCGGGCGGGGCCCGTTCGCCGGGCCGACCGGCGGCCGGCCGCCGTCGCCCTCCACCGGCACAGGCTGCTTCTGCAGGCTGGGCCCGGCGGCCGCCGAGCCGTTCGGGGCCCCGCCACCGGTCATCCCGTTGAACGCGCCGCCGAGGCCCTTGAGCGCGTCGCCGACCTCGCTGGGGATGATCCAGAGCTTGTTGGCGTCGCCCTTGGCCAGCTCGGGCAGGGTCTGCAGGTACTGGTAGGCGAGCAGCTTCTGGTCGGCGTCGCCGTCGTGGATGGCCTCGAAGACGGTCCGGATCGCCGCCGCCTCACCGTCCGCGCGCAGCACCGCGGCCTGCGCCTCACCCTCGGCCTTCAGCACCTCGGCCTGCTTCTCACCCTCGGCGCGCAGGATCGCCGCCTGCCGGGCACCCTCGGCGGTCAGCACGGCGGCGCGCTTGTCCCGGTCGGCGCGCATCTGCTTCTCCATCGAGTCCTGGATGGAGGTCGGCGGCTCGATCGCCTTGAGCTCGACCCGGTTGACCCGGATGCCCCACTTGCCGGTCGCCTCGTCGAGCACACCGCGCAGGCCGGCGTTGATCACCTCGCGCGAGGTCAGGGTGGACTCCAGGTCCATCGAACCGATGATGTTGCGCAGCGTGGTGACGGTGAGCTGCTCGATCGCCTGGATGTAGCTGGCCACCTCGTAGGTCGCGGCCCGGGCGTCGGTCACCTGGTAGTAGATGACGGTGTCGATGTTCACCACCAGGTTGTCCTGGGTGATCACCGGCTGCGGCGGGAACGGGACGACCTGCTCGCGCAGGTCGATCCGGTTGCGGATGGTGTCGATGAACGGCACCACGATGTTCAGGCCCGCGTTCAGGGTGCGGGTGTAGCGGCCGAAGCGCTCCACGATCGCCGCACTGGCCTGTGGGATCACCTGGATGGTCCGGATCAGTGCGATGAAGGCCACCACGACCAGAACGACCAGCACGATGAGGACGGGTTCCACGGTCTCTCCCCTAGACGACCAGGGCGGTCGCGCCCTGGATTTCGACGACATCCACCTGCTGCCCCGGTTCGAACACCCGGTCCGGGTGCAGCGACCGGGCCGACCAGATCTCGCCGTTGAGCTTGATCCGGCCGCCGTGCCCGTCCACCCGCTCCTGCACCAGCGCGGTCGCGCCGCGCAGCGCGTCGATCCCCATCCGGACCTCCGGACCCTTCCGGAGGTGCCGGTAGGCGATCGGCCGGAGGACGACCAGCGTGGCGACCGAGACCACCACGAAGAGCAGGAACTGCCAGACCACCCCGGCACCGATCCCCGCCACCAGTGCGGCGACGGCGGCACCGATCGCGAACATGCCGAACTCCGGGAGCCCCGTGATCGCCAGCGGCACCCCCAGCCCTGCGGCGATCAGAAGCCACCACACCCAGCTGTCCACGGACCCATCCTAGGGACGAAACGGCGTCAGATGTGGTGGCTTCCCGCAGGTGGACAGGCGGAAACCGGCGGTCGGGCGCGGGCTCAGCCCAGCGGCAGGCCCTGGGCCGACCAGCGGTCGCCGTGCCGCTCCAGGGTCAGCGGCAGGCCGAAGCAGAGCGAGAGGTTGCGGGCGGTCAGCTCGGTGTCGATCGGGCCGGCGGCCAGTACCCTGCCCTGACGGATCATCAGCACGTGGGTGAAGCCGGGGGCGATCTCCTCGACGTGGTGGGTGACCATCGCCATCGAGGGCGCGTAGGCGTCCTGGGCGAGCGCCCCGAGCCGGCGCACCAGGTCCTCCCGGCCGCCCAGGTCGAGGCCGGCCGCGGGCTCGTCGAGCAGCAGCAGCTCGGGGTCGGTCATCAGGCCGCGGGCGATCAGGGTGCGCTTGCGCTCGCCCTCGGAGAGGGTGCCGAACTTGCGCTGCTCGTAGCCGGCCATGCCGAGCCGGTCGAGCAGGGCCAGCGCACGCGACTCGTCGGTGGTCTCGTAGGTCTCCTGCCAGGTGGCGGTCATGCCGTAGGCGGCGGTGAGCACGGTCTGCAGCACGGTCTGCTCGCGCGGGATCCGGTCCAGCATCGAGGCGCCGGCCAGGCCGATCCGCTGGCGCAGCTCGAAGACGTCCACCGAGCCGAGCTTCTCGCCGAGGACCGCGACGGTGCCGCTGGTCGGGTGGAGGTAGCTGGCGGCGACCTGGAGGAGGGTGGTCTTGCCAGCGCCGTTGGGCCCCAGGATCACCCAGCGCTCACCCTCCGCGACCGACCAGGAAACCTGGCTGATCAGTGCGCGCCCTTCCCGGATCACGGATACGTCAACCAGCTCCAGCACGTCGCTCATGCCCAGCCTTCCCCAATGCAGAATGTTCGGCCCGTCCGAGGTCCGGCGCGTCGGGTCCTCGGGGTGCGGTCCACGTGTCGACAAGTCGGTGCGGGCGGGCAGCCTACTCCGCCGGCCGGGTAGGCAGGGAGGGAGTGCGGCCTTTCGCGCGCAGCACAGGCCAAACCTACGCCACCCGGGTGGCGTGCTTGTCCGTAGGCTGGCGGGATGCAGTCGACTCCTGCCGAGAATCCCTATTCCGAACCCCGTTCCGCCCGGCTGACCGCCTGGGGCAACTCGATGCTGGGCGGCTTCGCGCCGCCCGACCACGTGGTGGAGGAGGTGGTCGGGTCGGACGAGCGGCACCGGGTCGCCGGGCTGCCCGGGGACGCCGAGGGCGAGCTGCACGGGCTCAGCTGGGCGCTCGGGCGGCTGCGGGTGCTCGGGGTCACCGGGCTGCGGCTGGCGCTGCCCGCGGAGGGGCATCCGCTCGGGCTGACCGGGCCGGCCGGCTTCAACGGGCTGGCGATGGCGTCCGGCGAGGCGGTGCTCGCGGTCGGGGCGCCGCTCGGGTTCGTGCCGGAGGTGGAGGTGTACGGGCCACCCGGGGACCAGTCGGCGACCGTGCTCTGGCGCTGCCACGAGGTGCGCGACGCGCCGCCGGCCGACGTCCCCTCGCTGCACGAGGCCGAGCGGGAGCTGGCGGACGGGCTGCGCGAGGCGACCGTGCTGCTGACCCGCCTCGACGTGGCCGGGGCGGGACCGCAGGCGCTGCGGGCGCTGGAGCAGTACCGGCGGCGCGGGCACAGCGAGCTGCTGGCGCCCGGCTACCCGCCGCGAGCGGTACGGGTGCTGGAGTCGGCGCGGCAGGTCTCCGCGCTGCTGGCGATCGCCGCCGGGTCGCACGGCGCGGCGGTGAGCGCCGGGGAGATGGCCGCCCGGGCGGCGGTGCTGGCGCCGCTGCGGCGCACGGCGCGCCGGGCCCAGGTGGCGGCGTACAACGCGCTGGTGGACGAGCGGGGCTGAGCGCGGCTACGCGGCGCCGTTGCGGACCGCCCAGAGCGCGGCCTGGGTGCGGTCGGCGAGGTCCAGCTTCATCAGGATGTTGGAGACGTGGGTCTTCACCGTCTTCTCGGAGAGGTTGAGGGTGCGGGCGATCTCCCGGTTGGAGCGGCCGTCCGCGATATGGCCGAGCACCTCGCGCTCGCGCTCGGTCAGCGTGCCGCCGCGGCCCTGCGGCGGGCGTGGGCCGTCGTCGGCGAGCAGCGCGCCGGCCAGCTCGGGCTGGAGCAGCACGTGCCCGGCGTGCACCGAGCGGATCGCCCCGGCCAGCGCCTCCGGGTCGACGTCCTTGTAGACGTACCCGGCGGCGCCGGCCCGCAGCGCGGGGACCACCGTGCGGTGCTCGGTGAAGCTGGTGACGATCAGCACCCGGGCCCGGCTGCCCGCCTCCTTGAGCCGGCGCAGCGCCTCGATGCCGTCCACGCCCGGCATCTTGACGTCCATCAGGACGACGTCCGGTGCCACCTCCCGGGCCCTCTCCACGCCCTCGGCGCCGTCCGCGGCCTCGCCGACCACCTCGATGTCGTCCTGCACCTCCAGGAAGGTGCGCAGGCCGCGGCGGACCACCTGGTGGTCGTCGACCAGCAGCACCCGGATCGGGTGGGAGCGCTCCTCAGGCACCGGGGACCTCCAGCTCGATGACGGTCCCCTGGCCGGGGGCCGATGTCAGGGTGAGCCGGCCGCCGACCGCCTGGGCGCGGTCCCGCATCGAGACCAGCCCGAGGTGCCGGCCGGCCCGGCGGACCCGCTCGGGGTCGAAGCCGTGGCCGTCGTCGGCGACCCGGAGCAGCGCGCCGCGGCCCCGGGTGCCGCGCAGCAACACCCGCACCTCCTTGGCGTCGGCGTGCCGCAGGGCGTTGTGCAGCGCCTCCTGGGCGACCCGCAGCACGGCCGCCTCCTGGGCCGGCGGCAGGGTGCGCACGCCGTCGGCGTCGAACCGGACGGCCGCCACGTGCGCCCGGTCCAACACCTGCACCTGTGAGGCCAAGGTGGCCACCAGGCCGTCCTCGTCGAGCGCGGCCGGGCGCAACTCGACCACCACGTCCCGCAGTTCGTCGGCCGCCTCGGCGGCCAGCCGGGCCACCTCGGCGAGTTCGGCGCGGGCCCGGGCCGGGTCGCGCTCCAGCAGGGTGGCGGCGGCCTTGGCGGTGAGCCGCAGCGAGAAGAGCTTCTGCGAGACGGCGTCGTGCAGGTCGTGCGCGATCCGGGCCCGCTCGCCGGCCAGCGTCAGCTCCCGGCTGCGCTCGTAGAGCTGGGCGTTGCGCAGCGCTATCGAGGCGTGGGCGGCGAGCATCCGGAGCAGCTGCTCGTCGTGGTCGGTGAACCCGCCGTCCTTGTTCGCCAGGAAGATCGCGCCCAGGATCTCCTCGCCGTCCAGGATCGGCATCCCGAGGAAGTCCTGCAGGTCGGGGTGGGCTTCCGGCCAGCCCTCGAAGGCGGGCGCCCGGCGGACGTCGGTCAGCCGGGTCGGCTCCAGCTCGTGCAGCATGGTGGCGAGCACCCCGTGCTGGCGCGGCAGCGGCCCGATCGCCCGCCACTGCTCGTCGGTCACCCCGTCCACCACGAACTGCGCGAACCCGCCGTGGTCGTCCGGCACCCCGAGCGCCGCGTACTCGGCCCCGAGCAGGCTGCGGGCGGAGGCGGTGATCCGGCGCAGCACCTCGCGCACCTCCAGGTGCCCGCTCATCGCCAGCACCGCCGCGCTCACGGCCTCCAGCCCGTCCAGGCACGGGTCCTCGGTCATCCCCATGCGCTCACCGTACCGCCGGGCCGGGCGGCGGCACCTCGGGCGCGGGACCGTCGGACGTAGGCCTCGGGCCCTACGTCCGACGGTCCCGCGCGGCCGACACGGGTCAGATGTCGCGGAAGGTCTCGATCTGGGCGCCGATCGAGTTGAGGCGCTCGGCGAGGTCCTCGTAGCCGCGGTTGATGACGTAGACGTTGCGCAGCACCGAGGTGCCCTCGGTGGCGAGCATGGCGAGCAGGACGACCACGGCCGGGCGCAGCGCCGGGGGGCAGACCATCTCGGCCGCGCGCCAGCGGGTGGGGCCCTCGACCAGGACCCGGTGCGGGTCCATGAGTTGGACGTTGGCGCCGAGCCGGGTGAGCTCGGTGAGGTAGATCGCGCGGTTGTCGTAGACCCAGTCGTGGATCAGCGTGGAGCCCTGCGCGGTGGCCGCGATGGCGGCGAAGAAGGGCACGTTGTCGATGTTGATGCCGGGGAACGGCATCGGGTGGATCTTGTCGATCGGCGAACGCAACTTGGACGGGCGGACGGTGAGGTCGACCAGCCGGGTGCGGCCGTTGTCCGCCACGTACTCCGGGCTGCGGTCGTAGTCCAGGCCCATCTCCTCCAGCACCGCGAGCTCGATCTCGAGGAACTCCACGGGCGCCCGGCGGACGGTCAGTTCGGAGGAGGTCACCACGGCGGCGGCGATCAGGCTCATCGCCTCGACCGGGTCCTCGGAGGGGGCGTAGTCGACGTCGCAGGTGATCTCGGGGAGGCCGTGCACGGTGAGGGTGGTGGTGCCGATGCCCTCGATCCCGACGCCGAGGCGCTCCAGGAAGAAGCAGAGGTCCTGGACCATGTAGTTGGGGCTGGCGTTGCGGATCACGCTCACGCCGTCGTGCCGGGCGGCGGCCAGCAGGGCGTTCTCGGTCACCGTGTCGCCGCGCTCGGTCAGCACGATCGGGCGGTCCGGGCTGACCGTGCGGTCCACCGTGGCGTGGTACAGGCCGGTGGTGGCGGCGACCTCCAGGCCGAACCGGCGCAGCGCGGCCATGTGCGGCTCCACGGTGCGGGTGCCCAGGTCGCAGCCGCCGGCGTAGGGCAGCTTGAAGCGGTCCACCCGGTGCATCAGCGGCCCGAGGAACATGATGATGGACCGGGTCCGGCGGGCGGCGTCGGCGTCCATCGCGGCCAGGTCGAGCTCGGCCGGCGGGGTGATCTCCAGGTCGGCGCCGTCGTTGATCCAGCGGGTCTTCACGCCGATGCTGTTGAGCACCTCGAGGAGGCGGTAGACCTCCTCGATCCGGGCCACCCGGCGCAGCGTGGTGCGGCCGGTGGTGAGCAGCGAGGCGCAGAGCAGCGCTACGCAGGCGTTCTTGCTGGTCTTGACGTCGATGCCGCCGGAGAGCCGGCGCCCGCCGACCACCCGCAGGTGCATCGGGCCGGCGTAGCCGAGCGAGACGATCTCGCTGTCCAGCGCCTCGGAGATCCGTGCGATCATCTCAAGGCTGATGTTCTGCCCGCCGTTCTCGATCCGGTTGACGGCGCTCTGGCTGGTGCCCAGCGCCGCTCCGAGTTCGGCCTGCGTCCAGCCACGGTGCTTACGGGCGTCACGGATGAGCCGGCCGATACGGGCGAGGTAGTCGTCTGCCATGCGGCGACGATATCTCATGAATGAGATATGGACCTGGGCGGTACCCCCATTCGGGGGAACCGCCCAGGTCATGGGTGCTTGAGGCGCGGTCAGCCCTGCTGCATGACCTCCGGCTCGTGCCGGCGCAGCAGACGCAGCACCAGGAAGGCCAGCGCGGTGGAGATGGCCACCAGCGCGAGCGAGTCGATGGACCACTGCAGGGCGCTGTGCTTCCACAGGCCGTCATGCTCGTTCAGGTGCGCGGGGTCGAGCACCATCAGGTGACCGAGGTCCAGCGTGGTGCCGACCACGGCGACGCCCCAGCGGGCCGGCATCAGCCAGGCGAACTGCGCCAGCCCGGCCTTGTCGAAGAGCTGGAACAGGCAGCCGGTGAAGACCACCTGGACGATGGCGAACATCACCAGCAGCGGCATGGTCTTCTCGGCGGTCTTCACCAGCGAGGAGATCACCAGGCCGAACATCATCGAGGCGAAGCTGAGCAGGATGATGCCGATGGCCATCTCGACGGCCGGGGCGTTCTTGAAGATCAGGCCCTCGGTGGGCAGCTTGCGGGTGGAGAAGCCGACCGCCGCGATGATCGTGCCCTGCAGGATGCTGAAGAAGCCCAGCACGATGATCTTCGACATCAGGTACGCCGACCTGGACAGGCCGGTGGCGCGTTCCCGTTCGTAGATCGCCCGCTCCTTGATCAGCTCACGGACCGAGTTGGCCGCGCCGGAGAAGCAGGCCCCGATCGCCAGCACCAGCATGATGGTGCCGGCCGCGTTGTTGGAGCCGCGCGGGTTGGGTTGCAGCCCGTAGGTGGCCGGGACGACGGTACTGACCACCCCGAGCACCGCCGGCAGCAGCACCGACAGCGCCAGGAAGCCCTTGTCGGAGGCGATCACCGAGCAGTACCGGCGGATCAGCGTCCACAGCTGGGAGCCGTAACTCTGCGGCTTCGGCGGGTGGATCTGCTGCTGGGCGATCGGCGCCGACTGGTGCTGCTGCACGGCCACCGCGTCGACGTCCGCGGAGTACTGCTGGTAGTGCACCGAACTGCGGTAGCGGCCGGCCCAGTCGTGGTCCGGGTAGTTCTCGAAGGCCTGGAAGACGTCCGCCCAGGTCTCGTAGCCGAAGAAGTGCAGGGCCTCGTCCGGCGGGCCGAAGTAGGCCACCGACCCACCCGGGGCCATCACCAACAGCCGGTCGCAGAGCGCGAGTTCGGCCACCGAGTGGGTGACCACCAGGATCGTCCGACCGTCGTCGGCCAGGCCGCGCAGCATCTGCATGACCTCACGGTCCATGCCCGGGTCGAGACCCGAGGTGGGCTCGTCCAGGAAGATCAGCGAGGGCTTGGTGAGCAGCTCCAGGGCGACCGAGACGCGCTTCTGCTGGCCGCCGGAGAGCGCGGTGATCCGGTTGTCGGCGCGCTTGTCCAGGCGCAGCTCGTAGAGCACCTCGTCGATCCGGCGGGCGCGCTCGGCCGGCTCGGTGTCGCCGGGGAAGCGCAGCCGGGCCGCGTACTTGAGGCCGGTGCGGACGGTCAGCTCCTTGTGCAGGATCTCCGACTGCGGCACCAGGCCGATCCGCTGGCGCAGTTCGGCGAACTGCTTGTAGAGGTTGCGGCCGTCGTACAGCACCTCGCCGCGGTCGGCCGGGCGGTAGCCGGTGAGCGCGCGCAGCAGGGTGGACTTGCCGGAGCCGGACGGGCCGATCACGGCGACCAGCGACTTCTCCGGCACGCCGAAGCTGACGTCGCTGAGCAGCACCTTCTTGGCGCCCTTGTGCTCGACCTCGACGGTCAGGTGGTGGGCGGAGAAGGAGACCGGGCCGTTGTCGATGAACTCCTGCAACTGGTCGCCGACCAGCTGGAACGAGGAGTGGCCGACCGTCAGGCGGTCCTGCGGGCCGAGCAGCTGGCGCTGCACCGGCTGACCGTTGACGTAGATCCGGTTGTGCGAGCCGAGGTCGACGATCTCGTAGCGGCCGTCGGGCAGTTGGCGCAGCTCGGCGTGGTGGCGGGAGACCTGGAGGTCGGAGACCACGATGTCGTTGTCGAGCGCGCGGCCGATCCGGATCACTCGCATCCCGGCCGTCAGGCTGCGGATCATCGTCGGGTTGCGCTCGCCGGCCACCGGGGCGGCGGCCTGCGGCGGAACGGCCTGCCGCGGCTGGACGCCCGGCCCGGACTGCGACGGCTGCGGCTGCGCCGGCGGCGGGGCCCACTGCTGGGCGGCCTGCGGCGGAACGGCCTGCGCTGCCGGCTGGCCCGGCTGGACATGCTGCTGCCAGGGCTGCTGGTCGTACGCCGGCGCCGGCTGCTGCCAGGCCTGCCCGGCGCCCGCGCCCGCTCCGGCGGCGGCGGGCGCCGTCGCGGCCGGAGCGGGCGCGGCGGCCGGGGCGCTGAAGCTGAGCCGCGGCCCGTTCTCGGCGTTGCCGAGGTTGATCACCGTTCCGGGTGCGAGCCGGGTCTGCTGGGTCCGCGCCCCACCCAGGTAGGTACCGTTGGTGCTGCCGTGGTCCTCCAAAAGCCAGCCACTACCGTCGTAGGAGATGGTGGCGTGCCGCCACGAGACCCGGGCGTCGTCGAACGGGAAGCTCGACTGCGGGTCCCTCCCGATGGTGTAGGGCTCCCCCGGTTGGAGTGTCCGGTACTGCCCGTTGATCTCAAGTACGAGTTGCGGCACTGTTCCGCCTGCCCCGCTCTCTCGGTCCCCCGTGGTTCTCCCTGAGGGGAGAGTGGTGAATTGTCGCTTCTGACGGGGGGTAATCATTCCAGCTCGGCCAGGACGGCGGAAAGTCGCCCCCGCCGACTGTGACCTGGCGGAAACCATGTCACGGTCCACGTAACGGACGGTCCCGGAATCCGTCCGCTCCGCCAGGTAGCGTGGGGCACACCATGAATCCCATGCCACCGCAGCCCCGGACCGCCGAAGACGAGCGCACCCTGCTGGTCAAGGTGTTCGGCAAGGACCGTCCTGGTATCACCACCGGCCTCTTCACCACCCTGGCGGCCTTCGACGTCGACGTGATCGACATCGAGCAGGTCGTCACGCGTGGCCGGATAACGCTCTGCGCGCTGGTCACGCCGCCGGCCGGCGGTGCCCCGGGGGCGGAGGGCGGCCTGCGTTCCACCGTGCACCGGTGGGCCGAGGAGCAGAAGCTGCAGGCCGAGATCATCTCCGGCACCGGTGACAACCGGCCACGCCGGGAGGGCCGTTCGCACGTCACCGTGCTCGGCCATCCGCTCACCGCGGCGGCCGTCTCCGCGCTGACCGCCCGGATCGCCGAGGCGGGCGGCAACATCGACCGGGTGTTCCGGCTGGCCAAGTACCCGGTGACGGCGGTCGAGCTGGCGGTCTCCGGGGTGGCCACCGAGCTGCTGCGGGCGGAACTGGCCCGCGAGGCGGCCGTCCAGCGGGTGGATGTCGCGGTGGTCTCGGCGGGCTTGGAGCGCCGGGCCAAGCGGCTGGTGGTGATGGACGTCGACTCCACGCTGATCCAGGACGAGGTGATCGAGCTCTTCGCCGCGCACGCGGGCTGCGAGGCCGAGGTGGCCCAGGTGACGGCCGCGGCGATGCGGGGCGAGCTGGACTTCGCGGAGTCGTTGCGGGCCCGGGTGGCGCTGCTGGCCGGGCTGGACGCGGGGGTGGTGGAGAAGGTGCGCACGGAGGTCCGGCTCACGCCGGGGGCACGCACCCTGATCCGCACCCTCCAGCGGCTGGGGTACCAGGTGGCCGTGGTCTCCGGCGGGTTCACCCAGGTCACCGACTACCTGGTGGAGTTGCTCGGGCTGGACTTCGCCGCCGCCAACACCCTGGAGGTCGAGAACGGCCGGTTCACCGGCCGGGTCACCGGGGAGATCGTCGACCGCGCCGGCAAGGCCCGCTGGCTGACCCGGTTCGCCGCGCAGGCCCGGGTGCCGTTGGAGCAGACGGTGGCGATCGGTGACGGCGCCAACGACCTGGACATGCTGAACACGGCCGGCCTGGGCGTGGCCTTCAACGCCAAGCCGGTGGTCCGCGAGGCCGCCGACACCGCGGTCAACGTGCCGTTCCTGGACACCGTCCTCTACCTGCTCGGGATCACCCGTGAGGAGGTCGAGGCGGCCGACGAGCTGCACGGCACCCCGTCCGAGTAGTCGCCGCCCGAGCAGGGGTGCGGGAGCGCTCCCGCGGGCGCGCTCCCGCACCCCTCGGGCCGGTCAGTCCGGCACGAAGAACGAGACCAGCTTGGCGGCGCCCGGCTCCACCGTCTTCCAGGAGCCGTCGAAGGCCAGCACGGCGACGGCCGCGGTCGGGAAGCCCCGCTGGCGCAGCTCGGCCAGTGTGCCGCCGATGCTCTCGCCCCCGGCCAGCACCTCGGTGAGGTTCTGCACGCCGGGGTTGTGGCCGACCAGCAACAGGTCGTGGACGTCCTCGGGGGTCTCCTTGAGCACCTCGATGATCTCGCCGGCGGTCGCGTCGTAGATGCGCTCCTCGAAGACCGTCCGGCGGGCCCGCTTGGGCAGCTCGTGGCCGGCCAGCTTCCAGGTCTCCCGGGTCCGCACCGAGCTGGAGCAGAGCACGTAGTCGGGGTTGATCCGGGAGTCGGCCAGCCAGCGGCCGGCGACCGGCGCCTGCTGCCGACCGCGGTCGGCGAGCGGGCGCTCGTGGTCGGCCACCTGCGGCCAGTCGGCCTTCGCGTGCCGAAGCACGATGATCCTGCGGGACGTGTCGACGCTCATTCCGCCAGCTTGGCAGAAAAGCCCGACCGGGGCGCGGCGCTCCCGGACGCCACCACCCGCGGGAGTGGTGGGTGACCGGACGTCAGCCCATCGACTGCGCGATGGTCGCCACGATGGAGACCACCACGAGCAGGCCGAAGATGATGCCGAACAGCCCGAGGAGCTTCTTCTGGCTGTTCTGGGGGTTGGGATCGAGGACAGGCATGGGTACGAGTGTGGCACCCGGGCGCCGCTCCCCCGGCTCCCGGGGTGCACTGCTTGACCTGCGCTTGAACCTTCCGGCCCGGAGGGCGGCTCAGCCGACCTCGTCCTCGATGTGCCGGGCCCGGGCGGCCCGCAGGCCGATCAGCAGCTGCGGGACGAGCAGCGCGACCAGGAAGCCGAGCGGGACGTGCCAGCCGTGGGTGCCCTGGTAGAGCCGGCCGACCAGGATCGGCCCGGGGATGGAGATCAGGTAGCCGACGCCCTGGGCGAAGGCGGAGAGCTGGGCCACCCCGCCACTGGTCCGGGCGCGCAGGCCGATCATCGTCAGGGTGAGCCCGAAGGCGCAGTTGGACAGGCCCGCCAGCAGCGCCCAGAGCCAGGCGCCGGCCGCCGGGGCGAGGGCCAGGCCGAGGTAGCCGGCGATCCCGCAGCAGGCCAGCGCCACCACGAAGACACGCTGGTCGGCACGGCGGGCGGCCCAGTTGGGGAGGAGGAAGGAGACCGGCACGCCGATCGCCATGGTGGCCGCGAGCAGCAGCCCGGAGGTGCCGGCGGAGACCCCGGCGTCCTGGTAGATCTGCGGCAGCCAGCCCATGGTGGCGTAGGCGTTGGTGGCCTGCAGGCCGAAGAAGAGGCCCAGCGCCCAGGCGGTGGGGCTGCGCAGGATCGGCAGTCGGTCGGCGCTCCGGCTCCGGCCGTCGGCCGCCGCGCGGCCGTCCCGGCGCAGCGCCACGGTGAGCAGCCAGAGCAGCAGCGCGACCCCGCCGGCCACCGCCCAGATGCCCAGGCCGAGCCGCCAGCTGCCGCCGAGCGCGTCGGTCAGCGGCACGGTGACGGCGGCGGCCAGCGCGGTGCCGCCGGAGAGCGCCATCGAGTAGAGGCCGATCATCGGGCCGACCCGGTCCGGGAAGTACCGCTTGATGACGACCGGGATCAGCACGTTGGAGACCGCGACCCCGGCCAGTGCGACGGCGGTGAGCAGCAGGAAGGGCGCCGTCCCGCCGGCGAACGAGCGCGCCGCCACCCCGAGCGTGATGGCGCCCATGCCGGCGGTGACCACCAGCGTCGGGCCGAAGCGGCGGGCCAGCCCGGGCGCGGCGAAGCCGAACAGCGCGAAGCAGATCGACGGCACGGCGGTGAGCAGCCCGGCCACCGTCGGGCTCATCCCGAGGCTGGTGCGGACCTCCTTGAGCAGCGGCCCGAGGCTGGTCACCACCGGCCGCAGGTTGAAGGCGGCCACCGCGACGGCGGTCGCGAGCAGCCCGCCGAGCAGGCGGGCCCGAGGCCGGTCGGGGGGCGGCTGCTCGCCGGTGCGGGCCGCGACGGTGGTCTCTGCTGCGCTGGACATGGAGAGCATCATAGAATGATGGGATGAATTAGCGAAGCGCGGGAGAGGGAAGATGGTGCCAGCGGCACCGCAGCCTTCCAGCCCTTCGCGCGACCAAGGAGTCCCATGACGCTGTCCTCGCCCCGGCGCACCCCGCTGGCCGACCAGGTGATCGCCCAGCTGCGGGCCCAGATCACCTCGGGCGAGTGGCCGGTCGGCTCGCGCATCCCGACCGAGGCCGCCCTGGTCGAGCAGCTCGGGGTGGCGCGCAACACCGTGCGCGAGGCGGTCCGGGCGCTGGCGCACAACGGGCTACTGGACATCCGGCAGGGTTCCGGCACCTACGTGCTGGCCACCAGCGAGCTGGCCGGGGTGATGCACCGGCGGTTCTCCGACGCCGACCAGGCGCAGGTGGCCGAGCTTCGCTCGGCGCTGGAGGCCTCGGCCGCGGCGCTGGCCGCCGCCCGGCGCACCGAGCGGGACCTGGTGCTGATGGAGAACGCGCTGGCCCGGCGGGAGGAGGCCTGGTTCGGCGGCGACCCGGAGTGCTTCGTGCAGACGGACGCGGCCTTCCACCAGAGCGTGGTGGCCGCCGCCCACAACGACGTGCTGGCCGCGCTCTACGCGGACCTGGGCGAGGTGCTGCGGGCGCACCTGCGGCAGGACGTCGGGCCGGTGCTCTCCCCCGAGCGGTACGTCGGGCACGACCGGATCCTGGCCGCGATCCGGGCCGGCGACGCGGTGGCGGCCTCGATGGAGTCGTCGAACGTGATCGGCGCGTGCGAACGGGCCGATCGCGGCTGACCCACCCCGGACACCGCGCTGCCCCGGACACCGAAGGCGTCCGGGGCAGCGGCGTACCGAGGGGGTGTCAGGCGCCGATCGCGTGCAGCCCGCCGTCCACGTGGACGATCTCGCCGGTGGTCTTCGGGAACCAGTCCGAGAGCATGGCGACCACGCCGCGGCCGGCCGGCTCGGGGTCGGTGACGTCCCACTCCAGCGGCGAGCGGTGGTTCCAGGTGTCGGCCAGCTGGTCGAAGCCGGGGATCGACTTGGCCGCCATCGACTTGATCGGGCCGGCCGAGACCAGGTTGCAGCGGACGTTCTGCTTGCCCAGGTCACGGGCCAGGTAGCGGGAGGTGGCCTCCAGCGCGGCCTTGGCCGGGCCCATCCAGTCGTACTGCGGCCAGGCCAGCTGGGCGTCGAAGGTCAGGCCGACCACCGAGCCGCCGCCCTCCATGAGCGGCAGGCAGGCCATGGTCAGCGACTTCAGCGAGTAGGCCGAGACGTGCATCGCGGTGGCGACCGACTCCCACGGGGTGTTCAGGAAGTTGCCGCCGAGCGCGTCCTGCGGCGCGAAGCCAATTGAGTGCACCACGCCGTCCAGGCCGCCGAGCTCGGCGCGGACCTGGTCGGCCAGGCCGGCCAGGTGCTCGGTGTTGGTGACGTCCAGCTCCAGCACCTTGGCCGGGGCCGGCAGCTTCTTGGCGATCCGCTCGGTCAGGCTGGGCCGGGGGAAGGCGGTCAGGATGACCTGGGCACCCTGCTCCTGGGCCAGCTTGGCGGTGTGGAAGGCGATGGAGGACTCCATCAGCACACCGGTGACCAGGATCCTCTTGCCCTCAAGAATTCCGCTCATGTGATCAGTGACCCATGCCCAATCCGCCGTCCACGGGAATGACGGCTCCGGTGATGTACGCGGCCTCGTCGGAGGCGAGGAACCGCACGGTTGCGGCGATCTCGGCCGGCGCCGCGTAACGGGCCAGCGGCACCCCCGCGACGATCTCCTGGCGGCGCTCCTCGCTGAGCACCGCGGTCATGTCGGTGTCCACGAAGCCGGGCGAGACCACGTTGACGGTGACGCCGCGCGGGCCGAACTCGCGCGCCAGCGAACGGGCGAAGCCGACCAGGCCGGCCTTGGAGGCGGCGTAGTTGGCCTGGCCGGGCGAGCCGGTCAGCCCGACCACCGAGGAGACCAGCACCACCCGGCCGCGACGGGCCCGCAGCATCTTCGCGGAGGCACGCTTGACCACCCGGAAGGCACCGGTGAGGTTGGTGTCCAGTACCTGGGTGAAGTCGTCCTCGGTCATCCGCAGCATCAGGACGTCCTTGGTGATGCCCGCGTTGGCGACCAGCACCTCGACCGGACCGTTCTTCCCCTCGATCTCGGTGAAGGCGGCGTCGACCTGGGCGGCGTCGGTGATGTCGCAGCGGACCGCGAGCACGTCGTACTTCGCGAGCTGCTCGGGGACCTCCCCGGAACGGCTGGTGATGGCGACCTTGTCGCCCGCCTCGGCGAAGGCCTGGGCGATGGCGAGGCCGATGCCCCGGTTACCTCCGGTGACGAGAACCGAGCGGCTCAACGGTGTCACCTCTCCTAGTTCGTGGTCGGTACGTTCGTTTCGGTACGTGGAGAACGTACGCAATGTGACGCTATCGGTCGGCTCCGGGCCTCGGCGCATCGAGCCTCGACAGGTCATGAGCTGCGGAACTGTCACCTTCCGACAACCATCCGGCCACACCCCGGACCACGGACGGATCCATCCTAGTGATCGGGAACAACCGGGCCGCCAGGCCCGTTGCCCTCACGGTGCGCGGCACCTCCGCACCGAGAGCGACCAGGACGGAGCCCCGATGACCGAGGCAGACCCCACGATCTCCAGGCACCGGGGCCGGCTGCTGGCCCTCACCGCGCTGGCCGCCGCGGTGGGAGCCGCGGCCTGGGCCCTGCGCGATGTCCCGGCCGCGTTCGGCCGCCGGCCCGATCCCGAGCGGGACGCCCGGATCCGGAACTCCCCGCAGTTCGCGAACGGCACCTTCCACAACACCCCCTCCACGCTGGCCCGGGCCGCCGAGGGCCCGACCGTCGACCGGGCCACCGTGCGGCGGATGCTCTTCGAGCGGGCCGGCCGCACCCCCGTGCTCCCGGTGCCGACCGTCCGGCCGGACGGCGAGGGGCGCCCGCCGGCCGAGGGCGTGGAGATCGTCTGGTACGGCCACGCCTCCGCACTGGTCGAACTGGAGGGTGCCCGGGTGCTGTTGGACCCGATCTGGAGCGACCGCTGCTCCCCTTCCGAACACCTGGGCCCCAAGCGGTTGCACCCGGTCCCGGTCGAGCTGGAGGAGCTGCCGGCGGTCGACGTGGTGCTCATCTCGCACGACCACTACGACCACCTGGACATGCCGACCGTCAAGCGGCTGGTGCTCAGCCAGTCCGCGCCGTTCGCCGTGCCGCTCGGCATCGGTGGCCACCTGCGCCGCTGGGGCGTACCCGAGCACCGGATCATCGAGCTGGACTGGAACGAGACCTGCACGCTGGGCGAGCTCACCGTCACGCTCACCTCGGCGCACCACTTCTCCGGCCGCTCGCTGACCCGCAACACCACGCTCTGGGGCTCCTGGGTGATCGCCGGACCGACCCGCAAGGTCTTCTACACCGGCGACTCCGGCTACTTCGAGGGCTATGCGGCGATCGGTGCCGAGCACGGCCCCTTCGACGCCTCGCTGGTGCAGATCGGCGCGTACGACGCGGCCTGGGCCGACATCCACATGACCCCGGAGGACGCCGTGCTGGCGCACCGGGACCTCGACGGCGGCCTGCTGGTGCCGGTCCACTGGTGCACCTTCAACCTCGGCCTGCACCGGTGGTCCGAGCCGATCGAGCGGCTGGTCGGGGAGGCCAAGGCGCAGGGCGTCCCGCTCGCGGTGCCGCGCCCCGGCGAGCGGGTGGACGTGGCCGACCCGCCGGAGCTGGACCACTGGTGGGAGGGCCTGGCCTGAGCGTCCGGTCCGCCACGCCGGCCGCGAAATCGCCTGGCCGAACAACCCGGTGACAGGACATGATGCGGTGCGGGTGCCCCTGCCCCGGGACGCCCGCACCGCCGTCACGATCCCCCGCCGGCGGTGCGCCGCCCGCAGCTCAGGGAGTCCGATGCCGCCGACACCGCGCAGCGCCCACCGCGACGGCCAGGCCGTCGATCCACAGTTCCTCGCCCTGCCGCTGCGCCCGCTGGCCGCCGCCGCGCTCGACCGAGCCCGCCAACTCGGCGTCAGTCACGCCGACTTCCGACTCGAACGGGTCCGCAGCGCCTCCTGGCGACTGCGCGACGCGCGCCCGGCCGGCACCACCGACACGGTCCAACTGGGCTTCGCGGTACGGGTCCTGCTGGACGGCGCATGGGGCTTCGCGGCCGGCGTGGACCTCACCACGGACTCCGCTGCCAGGGTCGCCGAGCAGGCGGTCGCGGTGGCCCGGCTCTCCGCCGAGGTCAGCCGCGCGGCCGGCGGCGGCGACCGGGTCGAGCTGGCCGACGAGCCGGTGTACCCCGACGTGACCTGGGTCTCCGCGTACGAGATCAACCCCTTCGACGTCCCGGACGCCGAGAAGACCGCGCTGCTGGCCGACTGGAGCAGCCGGCTGCTGGCCGCCGAGGGCGTCTCGCACGTCGAGGCCTCCCTGCTGACCGTGCAGGAGAACAAGTTCTACGCGGACACCGCGGGCACCGTCACCACCCAGCAGCGGATCCGGCTGCACCCGGACCTGGAGGCCACCTCGGTCGACGAGCGGACCGGCGCCTTCGAGTCGATGCGCACCGTCGCGCCGCCGGCCGGCCGGGGCTGGGAGTACCTGCGGGGCACCGGCTGGGACTGGGCGGGCGAACTGGCCCGGCTGCCCGAGTACCTGGCCGAGAAGGTCAAGGCCCCCAGCGTCGAGGCCGGCGTCTACGACCTGGTGATCGACCCGACCAACCTCTGGCTGACGATCCACGAGTCGATCGGCCACGCCACCGAGCTGGACCGCGCGCTCGGCTACGAGGCCGCCTACGCCGGCACCTCGTTCGCCACCTTCGACCGACTCGGCACGCTGCGCTACGGGTCCGAGCTGATGCACGTGACCGGCGACCGCACCGCCGAGCACGGCCTGGCCACCACCGGTTACGACGACGAGGGCGTCGCCACCCAGTCCTGGGACCTGGTCACCGACGGCATCCTGACCGGCTACCAACTGGACCGCCGGATGGCCAGGCTGAAGGGTCTGGGCCGCTCCAACGGGTGCGCCTACGCCGACTCCCCCACGCACGTCCCGGTGCAGCGGATGGCCAACGTCTCGCTCCAGCCGGCCCCGGACGGCCCGGCCACCGAGGAGCTCTTCGCCGGAGTGGACAACGGCCTCTACATCGTCGGGGACCGTTCGTGGTCGATCGACATGCAGAGGTACAACTTCCAGTTCACCGGCCAACGCGCCTACGCCATCCGCGACGGCCGACTGGCCGGCCAGGTCAAGGACTTCGCCTACCAGGCGACCACCACCGACTTCTGGGGCTCGATGACCGCGGTCGGCGGCCCGCAGACCTATCTGCTCGGCGGCGCGTTCAACTGCGGCAAGGCGCAGCCGGGTCAGGTCGCGGCGGTCAGCCACGGCTGCCCGGCCGCGCTGTTCCAGGGGATCAAGGTGCTCAACACGCAGCAGGAGGCGGGTCGTTGATGTCCGACACCGGAACCGGCGGGAACGCCCCACACGAACTCGTCGAGCGCGCACTGGAGTTGTCCCGGGCGGACGGCTGCGTGGTGCTCGTCGACGAGGAGACCACCGCCAACCTGCGCTGGGCGGCCCCCGACCAGAGGCCGGGGGCCGCGCTGACCACGAACGGCGCCACCCGGGGCCGCCGGCTCACCGTGATCGCCGTGGTGGACGGCGCCGAGGGCGCCGCCTCCGGCGTGGTGGCCCGCGAGGCGGTCACCGCGGCCGACCTGGCGGAGCTGGTCCGGGCCGCCGAGGCCGCCGCCCGCGCGGCCGGCCCGGCCGAGGACGCCCAGCCGCTGGTCCAGGGCGGCCGGCCGTCCGCCGACTTCGCCGCGCCACCGGCCGAGACCTCGATCGAGGTGTTCCGCGACCTCGCCCCCGAGTTGGGCGCCGCCTTCGCCAAGGCCCGGTCGGCCGGCGAGGCGCTGTACGGCTTCGTCCGGCACGAGCTGGTCTCCACCTACCTCGGCAGCTCCACCGGCCTGCGGCTGCGGCACGACCAGCCGACCGGCATGATCGAGCTCAACGCCAAGAGCGACGGCGGCTCGGCCTGGGCCGGCGCGGCCACCCGCGACTTCCGCGACATCGACCTGGGCGAGCTGGGCGACCGGCTGAGCGAGCGACTGCGCTGGGGCCGGCGCCGGATCGAACTGCCCGCCGGTCGCTACGAGACGCTGCTGCCGCCCACCGCGGTGGCCGACCTGATGGTCAGCCTGAGCTGGTCGATGGGCGCGCGGGACGCCGCCGAGGGCCGGACCGCGTTCAGCCGGCCGGGCGGGGCGACCAAGCTGGGCGAGCGGCTCTCCCGCCTGCCGCTGACCCTCCGCTCGGACCCCAGCGCCCCCGGGCTGGGCACCGCGCCCTTCGTGCTGGCCCACTCCTCCGGCGCCGACCTGTCGGTCTTCGACAACGGCCTGCCGGTGACGGCCACCGACTGGATCCGGGACGGCGAGCTGACCAACCTGGTGAGCACCCGGCACTCGGCCGGCCTGACCGGCCTGCCGGTCCGTCCGATCGCCGACAACCTGCTGCTGGAGACCGCCGACCAGACCGCCGCGCCCACCCTGGAGGAGATGGTCGCCCGCACCGAGCGCGGGCTGCTGCTCACCTGCCTCTGGTACATCCGTGAGGTGGATCCGGCCACCATGCTGCTCACCGGCCTGACCCGGGACGGCGTCTACCTGGTCGAGGACGGCCAGGTGGTCGGTGAGGTCAACAACTTCCGCTTCAACGAGTCCCCGCTCGACCTGCTGAGCCGGATCACCGAGGTCGGCCGGACCGAGCGCTGCCTGCCCCGCGAGTGGAGCGACTGGTTCACCCGAGCCGCGATGCCGCCGGTCCGCGTCCCGGACTTCAACATGAGCTCGGTCAGCCAGGCGTCCTGAGGAGAGGTCCGCGGAGTGGACGAGAAGCGCACGGTCAAGACCTCGAAGCTGCTCTCCCGGGTGCTGCGGCACGACCCGGGGGCGGTGGGCATCACGCTGGACGAGGCCGGCTGGGTCGAGGTGGACACCCTGCTCACCGCCTTCGCCCGGCGCGGCACCCGGCTGACCCGCGAGCAGCTGGACCACGTGGTGGCGACGAACGACAAGCAACGCTTCGGCTACTCCGCGGACGGCCGGCGGATCCGCGCCAACCAGGGCCACTCGATCGAGGTTGACCTGGGGTTGGCCGCCGCCGAGCCGCCGGCGGTGCTGTACCACGGCACCGCGCAGGGCTCGCTCGCGGCGATCTTCCACGAGGGCCTGCGACCGATGGGCCGTCAGGACGTCCACCTGTCGGCCGATCCGGGGACCGCGCTCCGGGTCGGCGCCCGGCACGGCCGGCCGGTGGTGCTGCGGGTGGACGCCGCCGCGCTGGCCGCGGCCGGCCACCGGTTCCGGGTCAGCGCGAACGGTGTCTGGCTCACCGACCGGGTCCCGCCGGCCTTTCTGACCCGGGACCGAGGCGGGTCGGCCGGTACCCGGTCTCGTTTGCCGGAGTTGTCCGGCGTACCGTGGGGGAACCGGGCGGAATCGGTGTCGCGCGGGTGGTTGTCGAAGGCGGCGGGTGACGAGTGAGCAGAAACACGGACGGCGGCCGGGTGTTCCGGATCACCGGGGCTCGGACCAGCCTGACCGAGGACGTGCGGGGGCGACAGCGCCGCTACGTCATCTCGATGCTGATCCGCACGGCCTGCGTGCTGCTCGCGGTGGTGCTGTGGAACGTGCAACGGTACGTGGCCTTCGGCGCGCTGGCCGCCGGCGTACTGCTGCCGTACTTCGCGGTGATCATCGCCAACGCGGGCCGGGAGAAGGCCCCGGGCCTGCCGAGCACCTTCGACGTGCCGGCCGACACCCCGCTGATGCTCGGCCCGGGTGGCACCGGGGGCGGCGGGCGGGTGGACAGTCCCGCGAGACCCGAGGGTCACTCCAGCGCAAGTTGACTCTCCGTACTCGGGGGAGTGGCGAGACCGGCTCGAGTTTCACTGGAATTAGCGTCCGTTTGTCCACTTCTGTTGACATTTACTGGGCCGAAACCTCAAGCGATCCTCAAATAAATCTTGGCAGGCCTAGCCAAGCCCCCATGCCTTCGTGACATACTGCGTACGCGCTCCGCATCCCCCGTCGGAGCGACGGACCGACGCCGGGCGGCTCCCCCCGTGGCTGCCCGGCGTCGTCATGTCCGCGACGGGATCGTCCACGGTCGGCTCGTCCGCGGCGGAAACCGGGGTGAGAGACTGACGATCATGAGCATCGACTTCTTCGGCAGCGCGGCGGACGGCCCGGCCGGACCCCCCAAGTGCTCGGCCAAGGGCTGCCGGAACGCCGCCGCCTGGGTGCTGGCCTGGAACAACCCCAAGCTGCACGCCCCCGAGCGCCGCAAGACCTGGCTGGCCTGCGAGGAGCACCGCGAGTCGCTCTCGCAGTTCCTCGGCGTCCGGGGCTTCCTCAAGGAGGTCGTCGCGCTGGCCGACTGGACCGACCCCGAGCAGAGCTGAGGTCTCCTCGGCGTCAGCCGCCGATCGCCGACATCGGGCGCTCGGGCTGGAGGAACTCCGGGTTGTCTATCCCCGCCCCCGCCTTCTTGCCCCACATCGCCGCCCGCCAGAGCGCACCCAGCTCGGCGTCCGAGGCGCCCGCCCGCAGCGCGCCGCGCAGGTCCGTCTCCTCCCGCGCGAAGAGGCAGTTGCGGACCTGACCGTCGGCGGTCAGCCGGGTGCGGTCGCAGTCCCGGCAGAACGGCCGGGTCACCGAGGCGATCACGCCGACCCGCTGCGGACCGCCGTCGACCAGCCAGCGCTCGGCCGGCGCCGCGCCGCGCGCCGCCGCGGGCTCGGGGGTCAGCGTGAACCGGGCGGAGAGCCGCTCCAGGATCTCCTCGGCGGTGATCATCCCCGAGCGGGTCCAGCCGTGCTGGGCGTCCAGCGGCATCTGCTCGATGAAGCGCAGCTCGTACCCGTGATCCAGGCTCCAGGCGAGCAGGTCGGCGGCCTCGTGGTCGTTGAGCCCGCGCATCAGCACGGCGTTGAGCTTCACCGGGGTCAGCCCGGCGGCCTCGGCGGCGGCCAGGCCGGCCAGCACGTCGGGCAGCCTGCGGCGCCGGCTCAGTCTGAAGAAGGTCTCCGGGTCCAGGGTGTCCAGCGAGACGTTGACCCGGTCCAGCCCGGCCTCCCGCAGCGCGTGGGCCGTCCTGGCCAGCCCGATGCCGTTGGTGGTGATCGACAGCTCGGGGCGCGGCTCCAGCTCGGCGCAGGCCCGCACGATGCCCACCACCCCGGGCCGCAGCAACGGCTCACCGCCGGTGAAGCGCACCTCGCGCACGCCCAGGTCACGCACCGCCAGACCGACCAGCCGGACGATCTCCTCGTCGGTCAGCAGGTTGGCCTTGCCCAGCCACTGCATCCCCTCCTCCGGCATGCAGTAGGTACAGCGCAGGTTGCACCGGTCGGTGAGGGAGACCCGCAGGTCAACCGCCCGACGACCGAAGGTGTCGAGAAGCACGGTGCGCACCCCCCTTCCGGAGTCGGCGTGGCCCGGTCCGCCGGTGCGACGGGCCGGGCCAGCTTATCCGGAGCGTCGGACGGCGCCCGTGGGCCGTCCGACCGATGGGATCTGGTGGGCTCCGGCCCGGTGCGGGATCGGACTTCCAGTTCAGCGTACTTCTCCCGATCGGCGGCCCCGGCCGAGGGCACCGGATCGCGATCGGCCGGCGACCCACCGTACTCGAACACCTCCGGCCCCGCCGGCACGCGGAACGCCCGGGCGGAACCGGCCGAGGCCGTCACCGGGCACGCCCCCCGGACGGGCCGACCGGACGACACCACCAACGAGCCCTGTCCCCTCGTATTCTGACGGTCGATCAGAAGGCGATCCGGACCTTCAGCGCCGTGCGGTCGTCCATCGCGCGGTAGCCGTCCGGAACGCCGTCCAGGTCGACCGTGCGGTCGAAGACCAGGCCGGGGTCGATGGTCCCGTTGAGCACGTCGGCGAGCAGCTCGGGGATGTAGGCGCGGGCCGGGGCGACGCCGCCGCCGAGCGAGATGTTCCGGCCGAACATCTGGCCGATGTCCACGCCCGCGCTGCCACCGTGCGGCACCCCCACGTAGCCGACCCCGCCGCCGTCCCGGGTGATCGAGATCGCGGTGCGCATCGACTCCTCGGTGCCCACCGCCTCCAGCACGGCGTGCGCGCCCTGCCCGCCGGTCAGCTCGCGGACCGCCTCGATCGCCGCCTCGCCGCGCTCGGCCACCACGTCGGTGGCGCCGAACTTGCGGGCCAGGTCGGTGCGGGCCTGGTGGCGGCCGAGGGCGATGATCCGGCCGGCGCCCAGCCGGCGGGCCGCCAGCACACCGCACAGGCCGACCGCGCCGTCGCCGACCACCGCGACCGTGCCACCCTGCCGGACCCCGGCGGACACCGCCGCGTGGTGGCCGGTGGCCATCACGTCGGAGAGCGCGAGCAGGTGGGGCAGCAGGGCCTGGTCGGTCGCCGCGTCCTTCGGCAGCCGGACCAGCGTGCCGTCCGCGAACGGCACCCGGACCGCCTCGCCCTGGCCGCCGTCCGAGCCGACGCTGCCCCAGAACCCGCCGTGCGGGCAGGAGGTCTGCAGGCCCTCGCGACAGAAGTCACAGACGCCGTCCGACCAGACGAACGGCGCGACCACGAAGTCGCCCGGCTTGACGTCGGAGACCTCGGAGCCGACCGCCTCGACGAAGCCCAGGAACTCGTGGCCGATCCGCTGGCCGGGCTCGCGCTCGGCGACGCCGCGGTAGGCCCACAGGTCGCTGCCACAGATGCAGGCGTTGGCCACCCGGACCACGGCGTCGGTGGGCTGCTGGATCACGGGGTCGGGGACCTCCTCGATCCGGATGTTATTGGGGCCGTGGATCACGGTGGCGCGCATGGCGGATGCCTCTCACGGAGAGCTCGGGATTGAACGGAACTGAATACTCCGCCCATATGACCACCCCGCTAGCCACTCTATTCCCGTCCAGTCCCACCCGACGCTTGTGCGGGCTCGCCTGCCCGCCCGCTCCCAGGCCGCACGGCGGCCCCCGCGCCGACCCTTAAGCTGGTGCACCATGCATCCGCTCCAGCCCTCGCTCGGCCCGATCCCCCCGCAGCGCACCGGTGCACCCGAAACCCCCACGGGTTACGCGGTGGTCGACGTCGAGACCACCGGACTGGGCCGCACCGACCGGGTCATCTCGGCCGGTGTCTACCGGCTGGACGCCCAGGGCGAGGTGCTCGACCACTGGTACACCCTGGTCAACCCGCTGCGCGACCCCGGCCCGGTCTGGATCCACGGCCTCACCAGCGCGATGCTGGCCGACGCGCCCACCTTCCCGGAGATCGCCGACGAGCTGAGCACCCGGCTGACCGGCCGGGTGATGGTGGCCCACAACGCGCTCTTCGACTGGAACATGATCTCCCGTGAGTACTCCCGCGCCGGGCTGCGGGCACCGGTGGACCAGCGGCTCTGCACCATGGTGCTCTCTCGGGACCTCGGGCTGCCGCTGCCCAACGGCAAGCTCTCCACCCTCGCCGAGTACTTCGGGGTCCGCCAGCGCAACGCGCACAACGCCCTGGACGACGCGCGGGTGCTGGCCGAGGCGTTCCGTCCCAGCCTGCAACTGGCGCTCAGCGGCGGTATCCCGCTCCCGCTGACCAACTGCGTCGCGGTGACCGACCTGGGCGAGGACACCCCCGGCGGCGGTGGCCAGTCCCCGGCGCGCGGCTCCTGGAGCTCCTCCGCGTCCTCCTCCTACCGGCCCAGCCGCAAGCGCCCGCCGTGCCCCCACCCCAACCCCGGCCGCTGGCGGCCGGGCGGTCCGCTGGTCCAGGGCATGCGGGTGGCCATCACCGGCGACACCGCGACCGACCGTGAACTGCTGGAGGACCGCGCGATCGCCGCCGGGCTGCACATCGCCTCCTCGGTGAGCCGGCTCACCAGCCTGCTGGTCACCAACGAGCCCGGCAGCTGGAGCGGCAAGGCCCGCAAGGCCCGCGAGGTCGGCACCCCGGTGATCGGCGAGGACGCCTTCCTGCAACTCCTCGCCGACGTCGCCCCCCACCCGGGAAGCTAGCGACTCCACCTCCCGCCGGGCGTGCGCGTCGTGCCAGCCGGCCCTGAGCTCCCCCCTCCCGCCTCCTACGGCAGGATTGCGCCCATGGATCTCGGACTTCAGGACAGGGTTTACGTGGTCACCGGGGGAACCCGGGGGCTGGGCTTCGCCGCGGCCCGCGAGCTGGTGGCCGACGGCGCGCGGGTACTGCTGACCGGCCGCGAGCCCGCGGCGGTGGACGCCGCCGTCGAGGCCCTCAGCACCCGCGACGGCAACGGCGCGGTAGCGGGTCTGGTCGCCGACAACGCCGCCCCGCAGACCGCCGAGCGGCTGGTCACCACCGCCGTCGAGCGCTTCGGCCGGCTGGACGGTGTGCTGATCAGCGTCGGTGGGCCCGCCGCCGGCCCGGTGTTCTCGGCCACCGACGAGGCCTGGCGGACCGCCTTCGAATCCGTCTTCCTGGGCGCGCTGCGGATCGCCCGGACGGCGGCCGGGACGCTCGGTGCGGGCGGGGTGATCGGCTTCGTGCTCTCCACCTCGGTCTACGAGCCGATCAACGGGCTCGGCATCTCCAACGGCCTGCGCCCGGGCCTGGCGATGGCCGCCAAGTCACTCGCCAACGAACTCGGCCCGCGCGGCATCCGGGTGCTCGGCCTGCTGCCCGCCCGGATCGACACCGACCGGGTGCGCGAGCTGGATGCCATGAGCAGCGACCCGGCCGCCGCCCGCGAGAGCGCCACCGCGGGCATCCCGCTGGGTCGCTACGGGACCCCGGAGGAGTTCGGCAAGGTGGCCGCCTTCGCGCTCTCCCCGGCCGCCTCCTACCTCACCGGCCTGATGCTCCCGGTCGACGGCGGTGCCCTGCACGCCCTGTAGCGCCTCCCCCGCGCCAGCGGGGACGCCCGAGCCCCGCGCGCCACCCGCGCCCAACCACCAGAACCGCTCGGATGGCCGGCCCCGGCTTCGCCGCCCTTCCGGCCCGGCGAAGCCGGGAGCCGGGGCCGCACGACACACCCCGCCCCCGCGCAGGCCCCGCGGCGACTCCCCACCCCTCACACCACCCGTGGCCGCTCCTCCCCGCACGGCTGCCCCTCCGGCACGGCCGGCGGGTGCGCGACGCGGATCCGCAGGTCCAACGCCGGGTCCGGCAGCCCGTCCAGCGCGGCGGCGCCCCGCGCCAGCGGCCCCGTCCGGAACGCCCGCACCGCAGCGTGCGGATCCGCGCCCGGCGCCAGCAGCAGGACCGCCCGCCACCGCAGCCCCGGCGCGCGCCCCAGCAACCGGACCCGGGCCGCCGTCACTTCGGGCAGCGCCACCGCCGACGCCTCCATCGCACCGGTCAGTGCCGTGCCGCGCAGCCGCAGGGTGAGCCCCGGCGTGTCCGGCGTGGGCAGCGTCAGCTCGGCCGGCCCGGGGCGGAGCAGTCGAGCGAGCAGCCGGGCCGACGCACCCAGCGCACCGAGCGTGACCAGTGCGAGCCCGCCGATCACGGCCGGCCACCACCACTCCCGATCCCGCCAGCGGGTCCGCGCGGCCCGGCTCAGCGCCGCCTGGTCGGGCGAGGTCCACGGCCAGTGGGCGGGCGGCGCGAGCCGCCAGTGCCGGTAGAGGTCGAGCCCACCGGCCAGCACCAGCAGCCCGGCGAGCAGCAGGACCAGCCCGACCAGGCCGAGCAGCACGCGGTTGACGGCGGATCGGCTCATCGGACGCCCGCCCGGCCCCGGCGGCGCCGCGCCGGACGTCCCCGGACGGTGAGCCGCGGCGGCCGGACCAACCCGATCCGGGCCAGCTCCTCCCCGAGCTCCCGGCGCGCCCCGGCCAGGTCGGCGCTCCCCCGCACGGTCACCCGGGCGCGCCGCCGCCCCACCCGGGCCCGGGCCGCGGCGACCATGGTCAGTTCCAGCGCCCGCGCCTCCAGCAGCGCCGCCACCCCGGCCCGCTCGATCACCACCCCGGGCTCCCGCGCCAACGCGAGCCACCGACCGTTCCCGCGCCGGACGGCCAGCGCGAAGAGCCCGCCGCCGAGCAGCACCACGAACCCGGCCGTGCCGAGCACCCACGGTGAGTCCAGCCGCCGGGCGGCCAGCTCGCGGGCCAGCCAACCGCGCCACGCCTCGGCCCGCCCGCCGGCCCGCACCACCGCCACGTCGTACAGCAGCGTCCCCGCGGCCACCAGTACGACCAGCGCCACCAGCGCAGCCGTCCGCTCGCGCGCCGCCCTGGGCACCCGCGGCACGCGCCCGGTGCCGGTCACGCCCCGCCCCCGTCCGTCGCCAGGTGCAGCCGCTCGACCACCACGAGCACCTCGCCGATCGGAATCCCGGTCAGCGCCGCCACCCGTTCGGCCACCGCGCCCCGGACCGCCGCCGCCCACCCCACCAGGTCGTCCGGGAACGGCAGGTCCACCCCCACCCGCACCCGGGCCACCCCGTCCACCACCACGACCGTGGCCCGCGGCGCCTTCCCGGCTCCGACCCCGGCCACCGCCAGCGCCTCCCGCGCCGCCTGCCCGGCGATCCGCCCGAGCACCCGGTCGGCGATCCGCAACCGCCCACGCTGCGCGGGCGGAGCGGACCACCCCGTCGCCGCGGCCATCAGCGGCGCCGGTCGCGGCGGCGCAGCAGGTCCCCGAGGTCGCCCAGACGGACGTCCGCCTCGAGCAGCCACCCGACCGCGAAGCCGATCGCACCGAGCACGGCCACCAGCAGGAAGGCGGCGAACCCGCCGAAGTAGCCGGCGAAGCCCAGGGCCATGCCGGCCAGCATGCCGACGGGGGCGAGATTCATCGTGGTCTCCGTGCGGGTGCGGGGGCCGGCGGGGACTACTGGACGCGGGCGCGGCGCTCGGTGGGGGGCTGCTCGTCCTCGTCGTCGTCCTGCTCGTAGGGCAGGTGCACGTCGTCGACCGCGATGTTCACCTCGACGACCTCCAGACCGGTCATCCGCTCCACCGCGCCGATGATGTTGCGGCGGACGACGGCGGCCACCTCGGGGATGACCACGCCGTACTCGACGACCAGCGCGATGTCGATCGCCGCCTGCTTCTCCCCGACCTCGGCCTTGACCCCCCGGGAGACGCCGGGGCGGCCGCCGGGGCCCCGGTCCCGCACCACGCCGAAGGTCCGGGCCAGCCCGGAGCCCAGCGCGTGGATCCCGCTCACCTCGCGGGCGGCCATGCCGGCGATCTTCTCCACCACACCGTCGGCCAGCACCGTGCGGCCGGGTCCCCCGGTGGCCGGGCCGGTGTGCGCGGCCGCGTGCTTGTCGAGGTCGGACGGCTTGGGGGTGTCGGGCATGAGGGTGCCTCCTCGGTCAGCAAGGTCCAGCTATACCGCAGTCTGCACTAACTGTGACATTCCGCCACGAAGCCCGCCCGTGGAGCACGACGACCCCAACGCCGCGGGCCCGGCTCCCACCGGAGCCGGGCCCGCGAGTGCGCTCTCGGTCAGTCCCCGATGCCCGCCAGGTCGCGCAGCCGGCGGGCCTGGGCGGCCCGCTCGGCCGTCCGCTGCTCGTCGTAGGTGCGGTCGCCGGCACCCCGCAGCAGCGCCTTGGTCTCGATCACCGCGTTGCGCGGCGCGGCGAGCAGCGCGGCGGCGAGGTCCCGGGCGGCGGCGTCGAGCTCGCCGTTCGGCACCGCGAGGTTGGCCAGCCCACTGGCGACCGCCTCGGCGGCGCCGACCCAGCGGCCGGTGGCGCAGATCTCCAGCGCCCGGCCGTAACCGACCAGATCGGTCAGCGGCTTGGTGCCGGCCAGGTCGGGGACCAGGCCGAGCGAGGTCTCGCGCATCGAGAACTGGGCGTCCTCGGCACAGATCCGCAGGTCACAGGCGAGGGCCAACTGGAAGCCGGCGCCCACCGCGTGCCCCTGGACCGCGGCGATGGTGATCACGTCCGGCCGGCGCCACCAGGTGAAGGCCTCCTGGAAGGTGGCGATCGCCGCGTCCAGCTCGTCGTCCGCACTGGCGGCCAGCGCGGCGAAGCCCAGCTCGCCGGGGATCCCCTCGGGGTTGAACATGGCCCGGTCCAGGCCGGCCGAGAAGGAGACCCCTTCGGCCCGGAGCAGCACCACCCGCACGGTGCCGGGCAGCTCGCGGCCGACCGCGGCGAGCGCCCGCCACATGGCGGGGGTCTGGGCGTTGCGGCGGTTCGGGTGACAGAGCGTCACCGTGGCGAGTTCACCCTCGACCTCCAGCCGGACGCCGACCTCCTCCCAGGAGTCGGGAGGGAGGGGGGTGGAGACGGGCGCGGTCATGGGCACCTCCGGCGATCGTCCGGGCAGGCCCCAGTGCGCTGCCCACGGCTTCTACCGGAGAGTAACTTATTGCCCGGCGGCTGAGAACCGACCCCGCCTGGACATGACGATCGGCGGCCGGACGGATACCTGGACCGGTCGCCGATGCGCCTGAAGCTGCCGATGGACCCCCGGGACCTGATGGTGCCGCTCAACCCGCCGACCGGGGGTCTGCCCGTCGGCTCGGTCCCGAGTGGATCTGACGAACCGTCAGGAACCGGCTGCCGCAGCAGCCTTGGCCTTGCCACGCGTAGCGCCACCGCGGCCCCGGAGGTTCACCCCGGACTCGCTCAGCATGCGGTGCACGAAGCCGTACGAGCGGCCGGTCTCCTCCGCCAGCGCGCGAATGCTCGCCCCGGAGTCGTACTTCTTCTTCAACTCGGCCGCGAGCTTCTCACGCGCGGCACCAGTCACCCGGCTGCCCTTTTTCAGAGTCTCGGCCACCCGTGCCTCCTCGTAGCTGTGCTCGGTCAGATTCCCATGATCACCCATCCCCAGCGTCCTGGCCACCCATTCGACAAGGTCCGTCGCAGGAATCCGGCGGCAATCGGAGGAATCCCGAGCGCAGCAGAGCGCTCACCCTGGGTGTGCGCGCCCCCGGGAAAATCCGCCCGCCGGGACGAAAGAGCTGATCAGCAGGGTCGGGCGGGTCACCGGATGAGGACGGTGCGGCCTAAAACGGAATCCCTGACCCCCGCATTCCCGGACACGCCGGGAAGATGAGAATTCCTCGGCCGGATGCAGGAGCGCGTGTCTACGACAAACGAGCGCCCGTGACCGGCGAGCGGTCACGGGCGGCGGGAAGCGGAGGGAGGACCCGCCCCGGCGGTCGACTCAGGCCAGCGAGACCAGGTCGTGGTAGGCCGGGCTCCACAGGTCCTCGACACCGTCCGGCAGCAGGATGATCCGCTCCGGCTGGAGCGCGTCCACCGCGCCCTCGTCGTGGGTGACCAGCACCACCGCGCCGGTGAAGGAGCGCAGCGCGCCGAGGATCTCCTCGCGGCTGGCCGGGTCGAGGTTGTTGGTGGGCTCGTCGAGCAGCAGCACGTTGGCGCTGGAGACCACCAGTGAGGCCAGCGCCAGTCGGGTCTTCTCCCCGCCGGAGAGCACGCCGGCCGGCTTGTCCACGTCGTCGCCGGAGAACAGGAACGAGCCGAGGATCTTGCGGATCTGCACCAGGTCGGTGTCCGGCGCCGAGGACCGCATGTTCTCCAGCACGGTCCGCTCGGGGTCGAGCGTCTCGTGCTCCTGGGCGTAGTAGCCGATCTTCAGGCCGTGGCCCGGGATGACCTCGCCGGTGTCCGGCTGCTCGACGCCGGCCAGCATCCGCAGCAGGGTGGTCTTGCCGGCGCCGTTGAGGCCGAGCACGACCACCCGCGAGCCGCGGTCGATCGCCAGGTCGACGCCCGCGAAGATCTCCAGCGAGCCGTAGGACTTGGACAGGTCGCTGGCGGTCAGCGGGGTCTTGCCGCACGGCGCCGGGTCGGGGAAGCGCAGCTTGGCGACCTTGTCGGAGGCACGGACCTGCTCCAGGCCGGAGAGCAGCTTCTCGGCCCGGCGGGCCATGTTCTGCGCGGCGACCGTCTTGGTCGCCTTGGCACGCATCTTGTCGGCCTGCGCGTTGAGGGTGGCGGCCTTCTTCTCGGCGTTGGCCCGCTCGCGCTTGCGGCGCTTCTCGTCGTCCTCGCGCTGCTGCTGGTACTGCTTCCAGCCCATGTTGTAGATGTCGATGCAGGAGCGGTTGGCGTCCAGGTAGAAGACCTTGTTGACGACCGTCTCGACCAGTTCGACGTCGTGCGAGATGACGATGAAGCCGCCCTTGTAGGTCTTCAGGAAGTCCCGCAGCCAGGCGATCGAGTCGGCGTCGAGGTGGTTGGTGGGCTCGTCGAGCAGCAGCACGTCGGAGTCCGAGAAGAGGATCCGGGCCAGCTCGACGCGGCGCCGCTGACCGCCGGAGAGGGTGTGCAGCTGCTGGCCGAGGATCCGGTCCGGCAGGCCGAGCGCGGCGGCGATGGTGGCGGCCTCGGCCTCGGCGGCGTACCCGCCCTTGGTGAGGAACTCGGTCTCCAGGCGGGCGTACTTCTTCATCGCGTTGTCGCGGGTGGCGCCCTTGCCGTTGGCCATCCGGTCCTCGTTCTCGCGCATCTTCTTCAGCACGAGGTCGAGGCCGCGGGCGGAGAGGATCCGGTCGCGGGCCAGCACGTCCAGGTCGCCGGTGCGCGGGTCCTGCGGCAGGTAGCCGATCTCGCCGGAACGGGTGACCGTGCCGGCCGCCGGCAGGCCGTCACCGGCCAGGACCTTGGTCAACGTGGTCTTGCCCGCGCCGTTGCGGCCGACCAGGCCGATCCGGTCGCCCGGGGCGACCCGGAAGCTGGCGGACTCGATGAGGATGCGGGCGCCGGCGCGCAGTTCGAGGGCGTTGGCCGAAATCATGGCTGGAAAGGGCTCCTGGGGCTGGCGGCCCGGGCCGCGCCGGTGGGCGGGGCGATGCGGGCACGGGGGTGCGGCGGGGGTCTGGGGCGTACTGGACGGCGTGACGGCGCACACCGGCCGGGCCCGAGGGGCGCGGACCGGGAGCTCGCCAGCAGGCGCCGCTAATGCCCGGGGAGAACAGCCATGCGGGTCAGTCTACCGGGCCGCCCGAGCGGACCCGGAAGGATTTCTCCGGTCGCCCACCGCCGCCACCCGTCGCCCACCGCCGCCGCGGACGATCAGCGCCCGGCACCCCCGGCCGCGGGCGCCGCGGCACCGGCCGGGCAGCCGCCGTCCGGCGGCAGCGCGGCGAACGGCTCGTTCGGGCTGCCGCACGGCGTCACGTCGATGCCCTGCTCGGTGTCGAAGATCCGGCTGCCCACCAGCGGACCGTCGTCGAGCAGCACCTGGTGCCCGTTCACCCGGCTCAGCTTCACCTGCGGCCCGGCCGCCAGCAGCCAGCCGTGGCCGTCGAGCTCGGAGCCGGAGACCCCGCCGGGCAGCGGGCGGCCGGTCGAGGTGGTGCCGGTGCAGGTGCGCGGCACGAGCACCGCGTTGTCGGTCGCGACGCTGCGCAGCGGGTCGAACTGGCAGCCCGACATCGGGCGGGCGTTGAACCGCAGGTCACCGTCGCGGTCGCGGAAGCCCATGGTCAGGTCGGGGGTGAGCACCTCGACCCAGGGCTCGGGCAGCGTGGCGGTGCGCACGGCGGCGGCGGCCCGCTGCTGTTCCAGCCGGGTGCGCTGGGCGTCGGTGAGCTGGCCGGTGCCGCTCTCGTCGCTGCCGTGCTGCAGCCAGTCGGCCAGCCCGGGGACGGCCCGGTGCCAGCGCACCGAGTGGTCGCTCATCTGGACCGAGGTGACCATGCCGTCGTCCCAGACCACGATGGCGCTGCCCCCCAGCACCGACACGTTCAGCGCGGTGGCGCCGTCCCGCCGGTAGGACCAGAGCAGCTCGCCCGTGGTGGGGTCGTAGGCCTCCAGGCCCGGGCCGACCCGCAGGTCGGGCTGGGCGGTGCCGACCGCCTCCGCGCCCACCGGGCTGGCCTGCGCGTTACCCGGCACGGAGACCTGGTCGCCGAACGGAACCGGGCGGTTGGCGTGGGCGGCGGCACCCGCGCCGAGCACCAGCAGCACGGCCAGGGCGGGCAGGGCCGACCGGGGGGTCAGAGTTCGAAACGGCTTCCAGGACACCTCGGGAGGGTACCTGGCCTACGCTCGGCCGTCAGCACAGCGGGGCCGCCCGTCCAGCTCATGGGCGGATAACCAGACAATCGGCGGGGGCGCCGCGACCGAAAATCATTCCGCAGGCGAACAACTCTTGTCGCATTCGGCCAGCCCTACGACAAATGTCCCCTTTGGAGTGACATTCGGCTTTTCTGACGTCCGGCAGGCCGTACTGTCAGCCCTGCAGGCGTCCGTGTCCGGGTCCGCCTCGTGAAGCCCCGAGGGAAGCCCGAGGAGAGAGACATGCGAATCGGCCGCCTGGCGCTGGCCGCCTCCGCGCTACTTCTACTCACCACCGCCGGCGCCGCCGGCCTCGGCTCCCAGCCCACCGCCGACCGGGTCCCGGCCACTTCCTCGGGCTCCTCGGCCTTATCGGGCCCATCGGGTTCCTCGGAGGGCGTCACCTCCCCCGACGGCATCGCCCACCCGCGCGGGGCCGCCCCGCGCCCGCCGGCCCGGCTGGCCCCGCACGAGGCGCCGTTCGGCGCCTTCGTCGGTTCCTGGGACACCTACATCCCGCAGATCGCCGAGCTCGCGACCTGGCTGAACGGCGCCAACCTCCAGGTCGGCCACACCTATCTGGCCGGGAACACCTGGAACGACGTCGAGGGCGACACCAGGGTGCTCGCCCTCTGGTCGCAGTGGCGACTCACCGACCCCACCCGGACCCTGGTGCTCAACGTGCCGATGCTGGTGCCCAACGAGGCGAACCTGCCGGACGACCAGGTCGCCCGGCTGCTCCAGCAGGGCGCCCGCGGCGACTTCGACCAGCACTTCCTCAAGCTGGGCCGGAAGCTGGTCGCGCTCGGCGGCGGCGACACGGTGATCGTGCTCGGCTGGGAGATGAACGGCGTCACCTACACCTCGCGCTGCAAGCCCGACCCGGCCGCCTGGAAGGCCTACTGGCGGCGGGTCGTCGACGTGCTGCGCTCGGTGCCCGGGCAGCGGTTCCGCTTCGACTTCACCCCCAACCGCGGCCTGGACGCGATCGCCTGGACCAGGTGCTACCCGGGCGACGACGTGGTCGACATCATCGGGACGGACAGTTACGACCAGCCAGCCGGTGCCACCTTCGACGACTACGTGCGCGAGCCGTACGGCCTGCGGGACCAGGTCGAGTTCGCGGCCCGGCGCGGCAAGCAGGTCTCCTACCCCGAGTGGGGGCTGTTCCGGAACGGCGACAACCCGGAGTTCGTGCGCCGGATGGTCGACTGGATGCGCACCCACGACACCGCCTACCAGACCGTCACCGACTACTGCCCGCACGGCTTCTGGGAGTGCCGCAGCAACCCGCGCAGCAGCGCGGTGTTCCGCGCGCTGATGGCGGGCTCCAGGGGCGTCGCGGCGGCCACCACGCCGCCGCCCTGCCCGGGGAGCTCGCAGGTCCTGCGCCCCGTCCGGCCGGACGGCGGGGCCGGCTGCGCGGTGCCCCGGCCGCCCGCCGTGCCGACCGCCCCACCGGTGCCGGGAGACCAGACCGGCCCCACGGCGAACGCGGTGCCGGTCCGGCCGCCCCGCCCTTCCCGGCCCGACCGGCCGGGCGGGCCGCCCGTCCCGCCGGCACCGCCCGCACCGCCCGCGCCGCCCGAACTGTCGCTCGGAGCGGACGGCGTACCGCTCAGGCCCGACGGCCGCTGAACCACCGGCGGCGGTCCAGCAGTCCGCGCACCCGACGCGCCGGCCCGCGCAGCCGCGGCGCGGCGGCGGCCCGCAGCCGCGCCAGGGTCAGCCGGAGGGTGAGTGCCGGCGCGAACCGGCGCGGCCCGAGCAGCAGCCGGTGGTTGTGCCCGCGCAGCGGGCGCCAGCGCTCCTTGTACGGCTCCTCACCGCGCAGCAGGCTTATCTCCGGGATGCCGGCCCGCACGGTGTCCGCCAGCGAGGTGCCGAAGAGCAGCCCCGCGATGTCCAGCCGATCGCGCAGCCCCGGGTCCGTGCCGTAGAGGTAGAGCCCGGCGAAGGACGGGCAGCGCAGCAGCAGGTTGACCGCGACCAGCTCGCCGTCCAGGTGGTAGCGGTAGAGCACGGCGTCGCCGCGCGCCGCCAGGCCCGCGGTGGACTCGGTGAGGTGCGCGGCGAACCGGGCGCTGACGTGCTCCGGGGTGACCCGGCGGGACTCCCACTGCCGGGCGTGCAGCCACAGCAGGTCGGCCACCGTCGCCGGGACCTCCTCGAGCGTCGCCCGCCGCGCCACCACGCCGAGCTGCGCCAGCTTGCGCTGCTTGGCCCGGCTGCGCTGCGCGGTGCGGCCCGGCAGCCGGTCCAGCAGCTCTTCCATCGGCACGGCGGGCAGGTGCTGGCAGAGCGAGTCGAGCAGCTGGTGCCGGCGGCCCCGCCAGTGCGCGTACACGAGATGGGCGCCCGAGCCGGGGCGCACCTCGCGCAGGTCGAGCGCGTGCCAGGGCCGGCGCAGCGGCAGCGCCTCGGCCAGCCGGGCCGCGGCCTCGGCGGCGCAGGAGTCGTCGACCAGCGCCTCGGTGAAGTCGGCCAGCTCGCCGCCGAGCGCGGTCAGTCCGCCCAGCCGGCCGCGCCGCAACGCGAGCCCGCCGACCAGCCGGCCGTCCCGGCGGACCAGGACCAGCCGCAGCGTGCCGGGGCGCCCGTAGTGGTGCCACCAGGAGCGCTGCCAGGCGGCGGCCTGGAACGGGGTGGCGGTGCGGCAGCGGGCGGCGAGCGCGTCCCACTCGGCGGCCAGCTCGGTCAACGCCTGGTCGTCGCGGCGGATCTCGCTGGTCCAGCGGGGGGCGGCCGGCACGGTGCCGACCGGGGCCGGAGCCGGGTGGGTGGTGGTCACCGGGGGCTCCCGGCCGCCGCGGGCTGCTCGACGGGCTTCGCGGTCTCGGTGGCGGCCCGCTCGACGGCTGGTCGCTCGGCGGACGGTTGCTCGGCGGCGGGCGCCGGACCCGGCAGCGGCACGTCCTGCCCTGGCTCGCTTCGCCGCTTCGACCGGGCCATCATCGCCAGCGCCCCGACCAGCACGCCCGCCGCCCCGCCGACCGCGACGTCCAGCGTGGGGCTCGGCGTGCTCGGTTGGTCCGGCTCGGCGGCGGCGGCCAGCGGGACCAGGCTGACCCCGGTCTGCTTGCTGCTCGCGTTGGCGAACGTCACCAGCGCCCTGGCCACCGCGTCGGCCGACCGGACCGCGTCCTGCGGGTGCCGGCCGGTGCCGTCGATCTCGATCACCGGCGCGTCCGGCGAGGTGGTGCCGCGCACCAGGTTCGCCAACTCGGTGCCGCTGCGCCCGGCCGCGGCCGCCGCGAGGTCCAGGACCTGCGGCTGCCCGGCCAACCGGCCGTACGCCTGGGCGAAGTTGACCGCGACCCCGGCCTCACCGGAGTTCTGCGGCACCACCACCACGTAGGAGTTGGCGGAGTAGGCCGGCGGCGCGAGCACGCCGTATCCGGCCCCGGCCACCACGCCGAACGGCACGGCGACCGCGACCGGCCACCAGCGACGGGCCAACGAGCGTGCGTGGTTGCGCAGTTCGGACATCTCAGGACTCCCTCGGTCCGGCCGGAACGGGCCGTGCGCCGCGCCCCAACCGCTGGTACAGGTCGGCCAGTTCGGCGGCCGTACGGGCAATGTCGTAGTGGGCCACAGCCGGTGGCTGCGACTGCTCCGGGCTGCGCCGGGGTACCGGGGCGGCCAGCGTGGCCAGGTACGAGGCGGGGTCGGAGGGCACCTTGCGGGCGCCGGGCGCGGCCTCGGCCGGCAGCTCGTCCAGCGCCGGGCAGGCGCTGTGGCGGACCGGCAGGCCGGCCGCCAACCCCTCCAGCACGGCCAGCCCGAAGGTCTCCTCCACCGAGGGCGCCGCCAGCACGTCCATCGCGGTCAACAGGTCGCGCACGTCGTCCCGTTCACCGGTGCAGAGCAGCCGGTCGGCGACCCCGAGCCGCCGGGCCCGCGCCTCCAGGGCGGCCCGCTCGGGCCCCTCCCCCACCAGCAGCAGCCGCGGATCGCGCTCGGGCGGGAGCCCGGCCAGCGCCTCGACCAGCACCGAGAATCGCTTGCCCGGCACCAGCCGCCCCACCGCGCCGACCACATAGGCTCGTTGGGGCAGTCCGAGCCCGCTTCGCACGGTCTGCCGGACGGCGGCCCGGGAGGCGGTGGGCAGTGCGTAGTGCGCGGCGTCGATGCCGTTCGGCAGCACCCGCACCCGTCGCGCCGGCACGCCCCAGTCGGCGAGCGTGGCGGCGACCTGCCCGGAGACCGCGATGGTGGTCGACCCGAGCCGTTCCGCCGCCAGGTAGAGCGCCCTGACCCCGGCGGTGACCGGGCGGCCCTCGATGGTCCCGGCGTGCAGCGAGTGCTCGGTGGCCACCACCGCACCGACCCCGGCCAGCCGGGCCGCCAACCGGCCGTACAGCATGGCCCGGTAGAGGTGGGTGTGCACCACGTCGTAACCGCCGCGCCGGATCAGCCCGGTGAGCCGGGGCAGCACGGCGAGGTCACGGTTGCCGCGCATCGCCAGGTCGTACACGGTGAAACCCTCGGCGCGCAGCGCGGTGGCGACCGTGCCGGGGTTGGTCAGGGTGGCCACTTCGCAGTGGTGCCGCGGAAGGTGGCGAAGGGTCAGCAGGAGTTGGCGCTCCGCGCCGCCGGCCGCCAGGCCGGTGATGACGTGCAGCACCTTCACCGCGCCACCCCCCGGCCGCCGCGGCGCAGTTCGGCCACCACGTCACGCAGCCCCTGCCGGTGTCGCTTGGCCCGCAGCCGCCAGGCACCGTCCCGGTCACCCACGTAGCAGCGCGGCAGCGCGTACCGGCCGGCCAGCGGGCTGTGCCCGATCGCCACCGCGTAGTCGTAGCCGGCCTCCTCGACGGCCCGCGCGGCCGGCTCGTCCACCGCGCCGTACGGGTAGCAGAAGCCACCCACCCGGCCGCCCACCAGCTCCTCCAACACCAGGCGGCTCTCCCGTACTTCGCGCCGCAACTGCTGGGACGGGATGCCCCGCAGCGACCGGTGGCTCAGTCCGTGCGAGCCGATCTCCCAACCGGCGCCCACCAGTTCGTGTACCTGCTGGACGCTGAGCAGCTGCTTGCGCGGCCCTTCGGCGTCCCAGCCGTTCTCCCCGCCGAGCCGGTCGGTCACCAGGTACGCGGTGGCCGTGAAGCCGTAGGCGCGCAGCACCGGAACGACATGTCCGGCCACGTCCGCGTAGCCGTCGTCGAAGGTCAGGCCGACCAGCCGGCCGCCCTGCCCGGCGGCCCGGGCGGCGAACAGGTCACGGATGCTGACCCCGCGCCAGCCGCGGTTCGCCAGCCAGCGCATCTGGGCGGCGAACCGCCCGGGGCTGACGGTGAGCAGGTACGGATCCTCCTCCTCGTCCGCCACCGAGTGGTACATCAGGATCCACGGTGCTCCGCGGCGGGCCTGCCCCGCGGCCTGCCGTGGCAGACCCGCCCGGTAACCGGGATCAGTGGCCATCGGACAGCGCTCCTTCTTCCGGGATGTCACGGGGACCTGGCACCCGCGCGCCGGCCCGCCGGACCAGCCGCAGCGCCGACCGGACCGGGCCGCGCAGTTCGCGGGCGCCGAACAGGGTCCCCAGGGCGACGTAGCCGAACAGCACGGCCAGCCCACCGGCGGTGATCGAGAGCACCGGCTCCGTGCTGACCTCGGCCGCGACCGTGCCGACCGCCGCCGCACCGGCCGCCGCGGCCAGCAGCCGGGCCTGGCCGCCGAGCACCTGCGGCATCCGCAGCGCGATGCCGCGCAGCGACAGCCCGCGGAGCAGCAGTACGGCGGTGGTGCTGATGCCGGCCGCGTTGCCGGCCGCCAGGCCGAGCGCGCCGTAGTCGGGCATCGCCAGCCGGCCGACGGTGATGGTGATCACCAGCCCGACCGCCATCACCGCCACCGGGTACCAGTCCAGCAGTCCGCCACCGGCGTGCTCCGGGCCCGGGTCGTCGGCCCGGCGGACGGCCGGCCGCATCGAGAAGAACGGCCGGACCATCACTCCGATCAGCGCCTGGGCCAGCAGGCCGAAGCTGTAGACCTGGATCACCTGGGCGGTGGCCCGGGTGTCCGCCGCGTCGAAGGCACCGCGCTGGAAGAGCAGCGCGACCACCGGGTGGGCGCAGGCGAACAGGAAGGCCATGCCCGCCAGGACCACCGCGGCGGCCTGGCCGAGGTCCTTCTCGACCCGGTCGCGGGCGGTCTCCAGGTCCCCGGCCGCGAGCGCCCGGGCGACCAGCGGGAAGGTCACCGTGCAGATCAGGATGGCGGTGGTCATCGCCAGCTGGGAGACCTTGGCGGCGTAGTTCAGGTGCGAGATGGTGCCGGCCGGTAGATCCGAGCCCAGATAGCGCTCGATGAAGACCTGGGACTGCCGGCTGAGCGTGAAGGCGGCCACCGGCAGCAGGGCCAGCGGGCTGAGCACCAGTCCGCGGGCCCGTACCGGGCCGACGGGCCGGGCCGGACGGCGGCCGGCCCGCAGCCGGGCGGTGAACGGTCCGACCAGTACCCCGGCCATCAGCAGGCTGCCGAAGGCCACCCCGAGCGCGGCGGCGCGCACCCCGAGCAGCGTGTGGCAGGCCGTCAGCACGGCCAGGATGCCCAGGTTGTAGGCCACGTAGATGCCGGCGGGCGCAGTGAAGCGGTGGTGCGCCCGCAGCGCGGCCCCCAGGTAGCCGGCCACCCCGAACGGCAGGATGGTGATCGCGGTGATCCGGGTGCAGGTGACGGCCAGTGTCGGGTCGGCCAGCCCGGGGGCCAGCGCGTGCACCACCTGCGGGGCCCAGAACGCGGTGGCCCCGGAGAGCGCGCAGAGCACCGCCAGCAGCCCGGGCAGGGTGGCCGCGGTCAGCTGCCCGACCGGGTCCGGACCATCCGGCCGCTCCTCACGGAGCACCAGGGCCAGGCTGAAGGCCGGGATCATCAGGAACGCCATGGCGTCCTCGATCATCAGCGGCGCGGCGGTCTCCGGCACGGTCCAGGCGACCAGGAAGGCGTCGGTGCCCTCGTCCGCGCCGAAGAACCGGGCCAGCAACAGGTCGCGGAGGAGTCCGAGCGCCGAGCCGGCGGCGCTGAGCACGGCGGTGACGCCGAAGGCCCGGGCCAGGAAGGACTCGGCGCGCGGTGCGGGCGTGGCGGCCGGGGCCGGTGATGGCGACGGGGGTGGAGGTGGGACGGTGAGGCTCTGGCTGGGGGTCATCGCGTCCCGTCCACCTGGTCCGGCAACGCCCGCCGGGCGGCGATGCCGAGGATCACCGAGGTCAGCACCGTGGTGCTGCCGCCGATGTCCGCGTACAGAAAATCCACCAGGATCCAGCAGAGCAGCCCGACGGCGGCCAGGCCGTCCGGGCCCGGGCGGCGCAGGCAACCGAGCAGCAGGGCGAGGAAGAGCCCGCCGTACGCGACGATGCCCACCAGGCCCTGTTCGCTGAGCACCAGGAAGTACATGTTGTGCGGGGAGAGCAGCGGCTCGCGCTCGAAGCCGATGGTGGCGTCGGCGGCGTCACTGCCGGAGGAGAGCCGCAGCGGGGCGTGCGAGTCGCGCAGCTGCGGGAAGCTCTTCGGGCCGGCGCCGGTGACCGGGTGGTCGGCCCAGATCGACCGGGCGGTGGCCCACAGGTCGTAGCGGTCGCTCACCGAGTGGTCCTCGTTGCCACCGGAGACCGAGCCGATGCTGCTGAGCCGCTCGGCCACCCCGCCGCCACCCGCGCCCAGGCCGCCCACCAGCACCACCACGGCGGCCAGCGCCAGCACCACGCCGCGCAGCAGCACCCGGACGTCGAACTTCAGCAGCAGCACGGTCACCGCCACCGCGGTGGCGATCCAGCTGCCCCGGCTGAAGGAGACCGCGAGCGGGACGAGCAGGAAGGCCGCGACGGCCAGCAGCGCCCCCCGCAGCCGGCGGTTCCCGCGCTCGGTGAGGGCCAGCGCCAGCGCCGCGATCAGGCCGAAACTGACCACCCCGGACATCGCCATGATGTCCAGCGCGCCGAAGGTGCCGACCGCCCGGATCGGCTCGCCGGCGTACGAGGCGCCGGTGCCGGTGAGGTACTGGTCGGTGCCGACCCCGCCCTCGACCAGCGCCGCGAGCACGAAGGCGCCGAGCACCAGCCGCAGGTCGGTGCGGTCGCGCAGCGCCGTCAGCACCGCCACCGGGACCAGCACGAAGACCTGCACCAGCCGGACGAAGCCGGTCAGGCTGGCGGACGGGTCGACGGAGGCCACCGTGGCCGCCGCGGCGGCGCAGGCCACCGCCGCGAACAGCACGGCGGTCGGGCGGCTGATCCGCACCGTCCGGCCGCGCAGCAGGTCGAGGCCGGTGAGCGCGACCAGTCCCATCGAGGCCAGGTCGGCCGGGGTGACGTGGACGGCCGCCGTCACGTCCTCCTCGCCGGTCGGCACACAGACCAGCAGGACGGTGGCGGCGGCGAGCAGGCTGGGCCGGCTGAGCAGTGCCCGCCCGGGATGGCGTAAGGCGGTGGGGAGCGGCAGCGGGAGGGCCAGGGCCACGGCGTGTCAGCTCCCGTCCGGGCGCGCCAGCAGGGCCGCGGTGCGCAGCAGGATCTTGACGTCCTGCCAGAGGCTCCAGCTCTCGATGTAGTGGTTGTCGAAGCGGGCCCGGTCCTCGATCGAGGTGTCCCCGCGCAGGCCGTTGACCTGGGCCAGGCCGGTCAGACCGACCGGGACCCGGTGCCGGTCGGCGTACTCCGGGTAGGCCTGGCTGAACCGCATCACGAAGTACGGGCGCTCCGGGCGCGGGCCGACCAGGGTCATGTCGCCGCGCAGCACGTTCCACAGCTGCGGGAGCTCGTCCAGCGAGCTGCGCCGCAACAGCCGGCCGATCGCGCCCATCCGGTGGTCCTGCGAGATGTTCCAGCGGGTCGCCGACTCGTGCTCGTTGCTGGGCCGCAGGGTGCGGAACTTGAGCACGGTGAAGGTCCTGCCGTCCAGCCCGGTGCGCTGCTGGCGGAAGAGCACGCCGGGGCCGGTGTCCCAGCGCACCGCGAGCGCGCAGAGCGCCAGCACCGGAGCGAGCAGCAGCAGGCCGAGGCCAGCGGCGGTGATGTCCAGCGCGCGCTTGACGACCCAGCCCGGGCGGCGCATCGCCGGACGGCCCAGCTCCAGGCAGGGGAAGCCCCAGAGGTGGTCGGGGCCGCGGCGGACGGCCGGCTCCAGCGAGCCGTGCTCGCGCAGCGCGGGCACCAGCCAGACCTGGCAGCCGAGTCGGGTGGCCTCGCGCAGCGTGGCGGCGGTCTCCTGCTCCTGGGCGGCGCCGGCGGTGGCGATCAGCCGGCGGACGCCGTGCCGGCGGACCTCGCGCTCCAGGACCTCGCGGCCGCCGAGCACCGGCAGCGGGGAGTCGCCGGGCAGCAGGTGCGGGTCAGGGTCCAGGTAGCCGATCGGGCGCATGCCGTACTCCGGTCGCTCGCGCAGCGCGGCCGCCACCCGCTGGCCGAGCGGTCCGGCGCCGAGCACCAGGACCGGGACCGGGCGGCACCGGCGGACCCTGCGCAGCACCCCGTACAGCACGGCCCGGCCGACGGCGGCGGTGAACAGGAAGACGGCGAGGTGGGTGAGCAGCCGCAGCGGGGTGACCGGGCCGGCCGAGGGCCAGCGGCCGGCCAGGCAGCCGGCCAGCGTGACGGCGAAGGCCAGCGCGACCGCGGCCCGGGCGAGCAGGGCGGGCAGTTCGTCGAGGGCGGAGGGGGTCATCCGGAGCCGGTAGAGGCCGCCGGCCAGGTTGAGCGGCAGCAGCAGCGGGAGCATCGCGGCCGCGCCGGCCAGTGGGTGCGCCGGGTCGGCGGCGCAGGCCGCGGCGGCGGCGCAGCCGGCGGTGGCGTCGACCACGAGCAGACCGGCCGGGACGGCGGTGCGGGAGCGCAGCCCGCGGCGACCCCGGCCGGAGGACGGCGCGTCCGGCGAGGCCGGTGGCCGGGCCGGCCGGTCGAGGAGCTCGGTCGACAGGCGCCGGCCGGCCGGTTCGGCCCGCGGCACGCTCTCGTGGTCAATGGTCATCAGCGCACGAACTCCCCTGCTGTGTGCCCCTGGTGGCGAGATCCCGGAACCGGGAGGCCGGCGCCGCGAGCCCGGCGCCGTGGGCGCGGTCCGGGTAGCACCTGCTGGTCGGGCGAGCGGTTCTCGCTCCGGCCCGTCGAGGCGAGTCGATTCACGTCGAGTCGAGTCGAGGGATCCGGTCGAGGATCTCGCACTGGGAGAAAGAAGCAGGCAAAGTCAGACATTACCGAACAGTCGCAAGCTTTCCGGGAGTTGACTGGCCATTTCATTCCACCCGCCCATTAGTAGGAATTTCCGACCGGACACCTCGGTTGATCGCCGGATAATCGACAATCCATCGCATTTCCAGACCAGTTCGACCCCGAGATCGAACTTCGGTGCGAGCCTTGACGCGAATTCGGCGACGCTACCCGGTAGGACTTTCACAGCCTGAGAACGATCAGATCCGCACGGGGACACGGGGTGGCGGCTGGCCGTCACCGATCGACTTCTGGTACAGCTCCGACACCCTGGCCACCACCGAACGGACATCGTGCCGGGCGGTCACCCACTCCCGCGCCTCCCCGCCCCGGCGGGCGCACTCCAGCGGATCGGCCAGCGCCTCGGCCAGCGCGTGGGTGAGCGCGGCCGGGTCCCGCGCGGCGATCAGACCCGCGGCGCGGTGCGCGGGGGGCAACTGCTCGCGGGCGCCGGGGACGTCGGTGAGCAGCACCGGGCGGGCCATCGCCATCGCCTCCAGCGGCGCCAACGCCATGCCCTCCCAGCGGGACGGCAGCACCACCAGGTCGGCCGCGGCCAGCCAGGGCCGCGGATCCGGCACGTCACCGGTCAGCCGGACCCGGTACGGCTCGGGCAGCGCCCGGGCCTGGGCCGCCAGCGCCTGGGCGTCCGGGCCGCCACCGACCAGGGCGAGTCGGGCCGTCGGCACCCGGCGCAGCACCGCGGGCCAGGCCGCGAGCAGCAGGTCCTGGCCCTTCTGCCGGCAGAGCCGGCCCACGCAGACCGCCAGCGGCCCGGAGAGGTCCAGACCGAGCGAGAGCCGGGCGGCGCGGCGCTCGGCCGGCGCGTAACGGCGCAGGTCGACGCCGTTGGGGACGACCGTGTAGTCGGCCCGCACCCCGGCCGCCAGGCCGTCCAGCCGCTCCTGCTCGCTGACGCAGAGCACCGAGCCGGCCCAGCGGGTCGCGTACCGCTCCCAGCGGCAGCCGGCCCTCGCCAGCGGGCCGGTGACCGCGGCGAACGACCAGGCGTGCGGTTGGAACACGGTGGGCAGCCGGCCACGGACCGCCAGCCGGCCGGCCAGCCCGGCCTTGGCGCTGTGCAGGTGGACCAGGTCCGGCGCGGCGGCCTGGACCAGCCGTCGCAGCCGTCGGGTCTCGCCGGGCACGGACGGCCCGGGCGAGCGGCGGGCCGGCCAGTGCAGGACCTCGGCGCCGGCCGCCACCGCCTCGCGGCCGAGCCGGCCGCCCTGCGGACAGGCGACCAGCACCCGGTGGCCGGCGACGCGCTGCCCCCGGACCAGGTCGGTGACCACGCGGGCGACGCCGCCGTCGACCGGCTGGGAGACATGAAGGATCGTCAGATTCACGGCCGTGAGCCTAGGGCGGCACGGCGGGCCGCTTCGCCCGCTGTCACCCGCCCGGGGCCGGGGACCACTCGGACGGCTGGCCGCTCGTACGGACGTCCGGCGGGTCGTCGCCGGCTCCCGTCCCTCGGACCGACCGACAGGCGGTGGGCGGCGGCGCGGGCCGACCGCTCTCGCCTGCCGCCGTTGCCGTCAGTCGCCGCAGCTCCGCCGCTGCTCCGTCCTCGGCCCGGGCGGACTCGGCTCCCGACCCGCTCCCTCCACCCGCCGTTCGCCGGTCGGTCCTACTTCACCTGGTCGGCGAGCCGGGCCAGCACCTCGTCGTGGATCCGGTTGATGCCCTTGGGCGCGAAGGTGCGCTCGAAGAAGCCGCCGATGCCGGACGCACCCTGCCAGGTGGTCTCGATCTGGACCTTGGTCTGGCCGGCGCCGGCCGAGCTGACCGTCCAGGTGATCACCATCGAGGAGTTGGCGTCGGTCTCCACCAGCTTGCCGGGCGCCGGCGCGGTGACCGTGAACAGGCAGTCGCGGACCCGCTTCTCGGTGGCCTGCAGCTTCCAGTGCACCTGGGTGCCCGCGCCGATGCCACCGGCCCGGACCTCGTACTCGCTGTACTGGGCGGGCAGCAGCTTCGGACGGACCGTGCGGTAGTCGGCGAGGGCCTCGTAGACCTGCTCGGTCGAGGCGGCGTAGGTCCGCTCGGTGCTGGCGTGGACCTGGGCCATGGCTGCTCCTTCTGTTCCCGCCGCGCGGCGCGCGGGACGGCTGAACGGGGTGTGGGGTGGTACGACGGGGCAAGCCAACCACATCCCCGCCGGGCACCCGCGACAGCGTCCACGACCGGGCCGGGTCCGTCGCCCGGGACCGCGTCGTAGGGTGGCCGGTGTGCTGAACCAGGTGAGGGCGCTGCGCTATCTCGACCCGTTGCGCAGGGGCGGCTCGGTGCCGGGCATCGTCGAGACGGATGACCTGGGCACCTACGTGGTCAAGTTCACCGGGGCCGCACAGGGCCGCAAGGCGCTGGTGGCCGAGGTGATCGTCGGTGAGCTGGCCCGGCGGCTCGGGCTGCGGGTGCCGGAGCTGGTGCTGGTCGACTTCGACCCGGCGGTCGCCGCGCACGAGGAGGACCCGGAGATCCAGGACCTGCTGCGGGCCAGCGCCGGGCTCAACCTGGGGATGGACTACCTGCCCGGTGCCCACGACTTCACCCCGCCCACCGCGGGCCGGCCGGGTGCCGGCCCGGCGGCGGTCGGCCCGCTGGAGGCGGGGCGGGTGGTCTGGCTGGACGCGCTGACCGCCAACGTCGACCGCACCCGGGCCAACCCGAACCTGATGACCTGGCACCGCCGGCTCTGGCTGATCGACAACGGCGCGGCCCTGGTCTTCCACCACCGCTGGAGCGGCGCCGCCGGCGCGGTGGCGAAGCCGTACGACCTCAGCGCCCACGCCCTCGGCGGCTACCACCCCGACGTGCGCGCCGCGGACGCCGAGCTGGCACCGCGGGTGACGGCCGGGCTGCTGCGCGAGGTGGTCGCACTGGTCCCGGACGAGTGGCTCGCCGACGAGCCGGCCTTCCCCGACCTGGCCGACCACCGCGAGGCGTACGTCTCCCACCTCGCCGCCCGGGCCGCCACCTCGGCCGCCTGGCTGCCGCAGGCCTTCGCCACCGACGAGCAACTCCGCGCCGCCGAGGCCGCCCGCACCGCCCGTACCCAGGCCGCGCGCCCCGCCTGGCTCCAACACGTGCCGGACCTGCACGGGAGAGGCGCCGGCTGACCGCCACCACCCGGCCGGTCCGCGACCCGCCGGCCGTCCGACGGCTTTCACCGCGGTGCCCCAGGAGCGTGGTGAGTACCGGTGCGGCGCCGGCGAGCGCGCGGGGGCGAGCCGCGGACGGGGAGGTCGGGCGGCGCGACCTCCGGGACGGGGTGCCGGCAGGGGGCGGTTGGGAAGGTGCGGCCGGGGCGGGTCAGACGGCGTACAGGCGCTCGGCGTTGGTGGCGCCGAGCAGGGCCGTGAGGTGGGCGGCGTCGGCCGGAGTGCAGCTGGAGGCGGCCTGCCAGGCGGTGAGGAGGCTGGCCAGGGCGTGGCGGAACTGGGCGGCGCCGGTGAGGTGGAGTTCGGGCAGGCCGTAGCCGTCGGTGGAGAACAGGACCTTGCCGAAGGGGGCGAGTTCCAGCAGCTCGCCGAGGATGTCGACGGCGCGCGGGCCGAGGTGGGAGAGGGTCAGCCCGGTGTCGGTGTAGACGTGCGGGAAGACCTGGGCGAGCCAGCCGGCCTGGCGGTGGTACGGGTAGCCGTGCAGCAGGACCAGCGGGACGCCGGTCGGTTCGACCGCGCGGATGAAGCCGGTGAGCAGCGAGGGATCGGCCCGGTGCAGGGTCAGGTCGGGATCACCGAAGCCGGTGTGCAGTTGCAGCGGGAGCGGCGGGGTGCGCTGCGCGCAGAGGTCCACGGCGGTCCAGAGCAGGTGGCGGAGCAGCACCGGCTCGGCCAGCCGTCCGGTGGAGCCGGCCAGCCAGATGCCCGCGGCGCGGACCGTCTCGGCACGGTCGGGCCGCTCGGCCAGGGCGGCCGGGTCGAGGCCGGTGCGGTAGGCGAGGACGGACTTGGCCCCGACGGCCTGGCCGAGTGCGGTGGTCAGCGCGTCGCGCACCGCGCAGGGCCAGTCGGCGGCGGCGGGGGCGTGGGCGGCGAGCCGCTCGGCGACGGACTCCAGCCGGACCACCTCCCGGACCGCGGCGCCGCCCAGTTCGGCGAGTTCGCTGAGCGGCAGCATCGGCCGGCCCGCGGCGCTGGTCAGACCGGTGTCGACCAGCAGGGCGGAGAGCCCGGCGGCCCGGAGCAGCCGCCGGGTCGCCTCCCGCGCGCCCAGGGCACGGCGGCGGGCCAGGTAGTCGGCGGCCGAGGCGTGCGCGGGCAGGCCGAGGGCCGGCGGGCACCAGCGGCGCACCGCCAGCCCGAGGGCGCTGTCGAAGGGGTCGGTGCCAGCCGCCGGCGGTCGGTCGGACTCGGTGAGCAGGGACGCGAAGGCGGCGTCGTCCAACTCGGCGACGGTGACGCTGTGGCAGTGGTGGTCCAGCAGGCCGGGAGAGGGGGGAGGAAGGAGAGGCGGTGTGGCGGTCACGGCGTCAGTAGCGCCAGCGGGTGGCCTCGGCGATCTCCTGCGCGGAGCGGTCGGCGAACAGCGTCAACTCGCCCTGGCGGACCGCGCGGACGGCCTCGTACAGCGGCTCGCCGAGCGCCTCGCGCAGCACGCCGGACGTCTCGTACGCGCTCAGCGCCTCCGCGAGGCTGGCCGGGAGGCGCGCGACGGCCCCCTCGGGCAGCGCGGACGGTTCGCCGGGCACCTCGGGCGGCAACGCCCGCCGGGCGTCCAGGCCGGCCAGACCGGCGGCGATCGCCCCGCCCACCGCGAGGTAGGGGTTGGCCGTCGCGTCGAAGCACTTGACCTCGGCGTTGGCCGCCCCGGGCCCCTCGTCGGGCGGGCCGGGGATCAGCCGCAGCGCGGCCTCGCGGTTCTCCAGCCCCCAGCACTGGTAGGCCCCGGCCCAGTGCTGCGGGACCAGCCGCAGATAGCTCGCCACGCTCGGGGCGCCCAGCGCGAGCAAGGCGGGCAGCTCGGCCAGCACACCGGCCAGGAAGGACTCCCCCTCGGCCGTCAGCCCGTACGGCCCGGGGCCGCCCTGGCCGAGGTTCTGCTCGTCGCGCCAGAGCGAGAGGTGCAGATGGCCGCCGTTGCCGACGCCGCCGGGCTCGACCACGGGGGCGAACGAGACCCGCAGGCCGTTCCGGGCGGCCACGGCGCGGATCGTCTGCCGGACCAGCACGGTGGTGTCGGCGGCCCCGACCGGCCCCTCGGCGGCGACCGAGACCTCGAACTGGCCCGGCGCGTACTCGGGATGGAGCTGGAGGACGGCCAGACCCTGTTCGTCGAGCGCGCGGAGCAGCTCACGCAGGCAGTCCGAGAGGTCGGTGAGCCGGTGCATCCCGTAGGCCGGGCCGGAGGTCGGGTAGGCCGGCGGCTCGGCCGGCGGGCCGGCCAGCGCGAGCACGAACTCCACCTCGATCCCGGCCTTCAGCTCCAGGCCGCGCTGCCGGGCCGCCGCGACCATCCGCCGGGCGAACCGGCGCTGGCAACCCGGATGCGGCGTGCCGTCCTGCGCGAACCGGTCGGCCGGGGCCCAGGCCCACCCGGGCTGGCCCGCCAGCCGGACCAGCCGGTCCAGATCGGGGATCAGCCGCAGATCGCCGGCCGGGCCGCCGATCCAGCGGCTGTCCGTGATCGAGTCGTCGACCAGGAAGACGTCGAAGCAGGGGGCGGCGCCGACGCCCCAGGCGGCGGCCTGCTCCAGCCGGCGGACCGGGACGGTCTTGACCCGGCTGAGGCCGGCGTTGTCGACCCAGCCGAGGACGACGCCGTCGACCCCCTCGGCACTGAGCCGCGCAGCGGCGACCCTCGCCCGCGCGGCCCGCTCGGCCCGGGCGTCGGCGGTCGGCGGGAGATCCGGAACCTGCTGCTCAGTGACGGTGGTACTCATACGATCCATGCTGCCCGCCCTCGTTCGCCGACGGAACTCCCCCAACGAGTGGTCTCGTTGGCACCATGCTGACGCCTGCCCGCCCGGACCACGCCGGTGCCACCGAGAAGCGCTCCGGAAGCACCTCGCGACCCCGCACACCCCCTTCCTACCTCGCGGTAACTTCGCTACAGTGACCGGCACGCACCACGCTGGGCCTCGGGAGCCGCACCAGCGGGGCGCCGGCCGCGTGCCCTCGCACGGACGGACGGCACGCGACTTTTCCCGGTCCGGGGCGACCAGCCCCCAGGACCGCCTCCTCACCCCTCGCGCTTGGCATCTCCGCGGCACGGCCGGAGCGGACCGGCCTCGCGGACGCCCACCGCCCCCGTCATCCCTTTCCGCCCGCGGGCGCGAACCCTCCTCCTGGCGCCCTGACGCGCCCGGAGCGCGCCCGCGGGACCTGTGACTAGGAGTCAGGACACATGGAGCGTCCCTTCCCCACCGTCGCCGTGGTCGGCCTGGGCACCATGGGCGCCGGCATCGCCGTCGCCGTGGCCCGCAGTGGCCGCCGGGTGATCGGCATCGAGGCCGACGGCGCCAACGCCGGCCGGGCGCTGGCCCGGATCGAGGAGGCCACCGCGCACGCGGTGGCCCGCGCGCGGCTCACCTCCGAGGAGCGCGCCGCGCTGCTCGCCCTGATCACCGTCGGCGACCAGCTGGACGCCGCCGCCGAGGCCGACCTGGTGATCGAGGAGATCCCCGAGCAACTGGAGCTCAAGCGCGAGCTCTTCGCCGAGCTGGACCGGATCTGCCCGCCGCGGACCGTGCTGGCCACCGGCACCACCTCCCTCTCGGTGACCCGGATCGCCGCCGCGACCGGCCGCCCCGAGCGGGTGCTGGGCCTGCACTTCTTCAACCCGGTGCACGCGATGAAGCTGGTCGAGGTGGTCCGCACGGTGCTGACCGATCCTCAGATCGCGGCGCAGGCCGCCGACTTCGCCCGCGCACTGGGAAAGGAGCCGGTGGCGGCCGGCGACCGGGCCGGCTTCGTGGTGAACGGCCTGCTCTTCGCCTACCTCAACCAGGCCGCCGCGATGTACGAGTCGCGCTACGCGACCCGTGAGGACATCGACGCCGCGATGCGGCTCGGCTGCGGCCTGCCGATGGGCCCGCTCGCCCTGCTCGACCTGATCGGCATCGACACCGCGCGCACCGTCCTGGAGGCGATGTACCAGCAGTCCCGGGACCGGTTGCACGCGCCGGCGCCGATCCTCGGCCAGCTGGTCGCGGCCGGCCTGCTGGGCCGCAAGACCGGCCGCGGCTTCTACGGCTACGAGGCGCCGGGCTCCTCGAAGGTGGTGCCGACCGCCGAGGCGGTGGCCGCGCCGAGGCCGGCCGGCCGGCCGGTGCACGGCGTCGGGGTCTGTGGCTCCGGCACGATGGCGATCGGGATCGCCGAGGTGCTGGCCAAGGCCGGCCTCCAGGTCACGCTGCTGGCCCGGACCCAGGAGAAGGCCGACCGGGCGCACGCCCAGCTCGCCCGCTCGCTGGACCGCTCGGTGGAGAAGGGCCGGCTGACCGACGGCCAGCGCACCGCCGCGCTGGCCCTGGTGACGCCGTCCGCGCAGGTCACCGCGCTGGCCGAGGCGGACCTGGTACTGGAGGCGGTCACCGAGGACCTGGCGGTGAAGCGCGAGCTGTTCGCCGTCCTGGACAAGGTCTGCAAGCCGGGTGCGGTGCTCGCCACCACCACCTCCAGCCTGCCGGTGATCAGCTGCGCCAGTGCCACCTCGCGCCCGCAGGACGTGATCGGGATGCACTTCTTCAACCCGGCGCCCGCGATGAAGCTGGTCGAGGTGGTCTCCACGGTGCTGACCGCGCCGGACGTCACCGCGACCGTGCTGGAACTGTGCGCGGCGGTCCGCAAGCACCCGGTGGAGTGCGGGGACCGGGCCGGCTTCATCGTGAACGCGCTGCTCTTCCCGTACCTGAACGACGCGGTGCGGATGCTGGAGGAGCACTACGCGACGGTGGACGACATCGACACCGCGATGAAGCTCGGCTGCGGCTACCCGATGGGCCCGTTCGAGCTGCTGGACGTGGTCGGCCTGGACGTGTCACTGACCATCGAGCGGGTGCTGCACCAGGAGTTCCGCGAGCCGGGACTGGCCGCGGCGCCGCTGCTGGAGCACCTGGTCGCGGCCGGCTGCCTGGGCCGCAAGACCGGCCGCGGCTTCCGCGACCACGCCCGCCGATGAGCGGCGGTGAGCGCAGAGCGGTACCGCCGCCGGGCCTGCCACCGCGGCCGGCCTGGAGCCCCGGGACGGTCTCGTCCCGCTGGCCCCGCCCGGCGGTCGGCGGCCCGGTCACGGCCGTTCGCCGGCCGATGCCGGTGACCGCGCCGAGCCCGGCCGCCCGGCCGTGTAGCGTTCCGGGCATGGATCGGGAACAGTCTTCCGCCGAGCACGACGCCGCACGTCCGGCCGCCGAGGGGCCGGGCAGCCGCCGGGCCGCCGCCCAGCGCCAGCAGATGCGCCAGGATCTGGCCACCGCGGCGATGGAGCTGTTCGCCGGCCAGGGCTACGAGGAGACGACGGTCGATCAGATCGCGGCGGCCGCCGGCGTGGCCCGGCGGACGTTCTTCCGGTACTTCCGATCCAAGGAGGAGGCGATCTTCCCGGACCACGACGACACCCTGGTCCGGGTGGCCGACCTGCTGGCCAGCGCCGAGCCGGAGGAGCACCCGCTGGACGTGGTCTGCCGGGGCATCAAGGAGGTGCTGCGGATGTACGCCTCCACGCCCGGGGTCTCGGTGGCCCGGTACCAGCTGATCCGCCAGGTGCCGGCGCTGCGCGAGCGGGAGATCGCCGTGGTGGCCCGCTACGAGCGGCTGTTCACCCGCTATCTGCTGGGCCGGTTCGAGGCGGCCGTCGGGACGGCGGCGGAAGGGGCGCGGGACGAGCGGGGCGCGGAGCGCGACCGGGTCGCCGCGATCCCGCCCGGCTGGCAGCACGGCGGGGACGACGACTCGATGCTCGCCGAGGTGTCGGCGGCCGCGGTGGTGGCCGCCCACAACCACGTGCTGCGGCGCTGGCTGCGGGCCGGCGGGCACGGCGACGTGGAGGCACAGCTGGACCACTCCTTCGAGGTGATCCGGGGCACCTTCTGGGCCACCCCGCCGCGCGGCGTGCGACGGCGTGGCACTGTCGTGACACCCGGTGCCATTGGGGAGGTCGTGACGGCACAGGAGCCGTCTGCCGCGAGCGCACTGAGTGCCACGCCAGGCGGTGAGGTGCTCATCACAGTGGCCCGTACCGACGCCCCACTGGACCTGGTACTGGACAGTATCAAGGCCGCGCTGGCCGCTGAGTAGGCCAAGATAACGGCAGGTCAGAGGGCCCGTTCCGACTTCCGGGACGGGCCCTTCGGCTACCCCGGAGTAGCCCGGCGGACCCCACCCACCCCCACCGGAGCCGGGCGGAATTCCTGGCACGCAGTGTCTTTACGAGTGGCACAGGGTGCCAGTAGTTTGTTACTCGCCAGTCGCGGCGCCGCGGCTCCCCACCTCGGCGCGCCGTAGTCCGGTGTCCCCCCAACCTCGGGGACGAAGACCACCCGACAACCCCCTCAGCGAAGCCGGTGTCCGCTCCCGGCTCCCCCAGACGCCCTGTGCCCTCACACAGGTACGCCTTCGGAGGCAGCCATGAACGAAATCCTCGACGCGATCCTCAGTGGCGACAGCACCTCGGCGGACTTCGCCGCGCTCAAGCTGCCGGAGTCCTACCGGGCGGTGACGCTCCACAAGGACGAGGAGCAGATGTTCGCCGGCCTGCAGAGCCGCGACAAGGACCCGCGCAAGTCGCTCCACCTGGAGGACGTCGCGCTGCCCGAACTCGGCCCGGGCGAGGCCCTGGTGGCCGTGATGGCCAGCGCGGTGAACTACAACACCGTGTGGAGCTCGATCTTCGAGCCGGTCTCCACCTTCGGCTTCCTGGAGCGCTACGGCCGGCTCTCCCCGCTCACCAAGCGGCACGACCTGCCGTACCACGTGCTCGGCTCGGACCTGGCGGGCGTGGTGCTGCGCACCGGCGCCGGCGTCAACGCCTGGAAGCCGGGCGACGAGGTGGTCGCGCACTGCCTCTCGGTCGAGCTGGAGTCCCCGGACGGCCACGACGACACGATGATGGACCCGGAGCAGCGGATCTGGGGCTTCGAGACCAACTTCGGCGGCCTGGCCCAGCTGGCACTGGTGAAGACCAACCAGCTGATGCCCAAGCCGGCCCACCTCACCTGGGAGGAGGCCGCCTCCCCCGGTCTGGTCAACTCCACCGCCTACCGCCAGCTGGTCAGCCGCAACGGCGCCGGCATGAAGCAGGGCGACAACGTGCTGATCTGGGGCGCCAGCGGCGGCCTCGGCTCGTACGCCACCCAGTACGCGCTGGCCGGCGGCGCCACCCCGATCTGCGTGGTCTCCAGCGAGCAGAAGGCGCAGATCTGCCGGACGATGGGCGCCGAGGCGATCATCGACCGCAGCGCCGAGGGCTACCGGTTCTGGAAGGACGAGAACACCCAGGACCCCCGCGAGTGGAAGCGCTTCGGCGGGCGGATCCGCGAGCTGACCGGCGGCGAGGACGTGGACATCGTCTTCGAGCACCCGGGCCGGGAGACCTTCGGCGCCTCGGTCTACGTGACCCGCAAGGGCGGCACCATCGTCACCTGCGCCTCCACCTCCGGCTACATGCACCAGTACGACAACCGGTACCTGTGGATGTCGCTCAAGCGGATCGTCGGCTCGCACTTCGCCAACTACCGCGAGGCCTGGGAGGCCAACCGGCTGATCGCCAAGGGCAAGATCCACCCGACGCTCTCCAAGGTCTACCCGCTGGAGCAGACCGGCCAGGCCGCGCTGGACGTGCACCACAACACGCACCAGGGCAAGGTGGGCGTGCTCTGCCTGGCTCCCCAGGAGGGCCTGGGCGTGCGCGACGCGGAGCTGCGGGCCACCCACCTCGACGCCATCAACCGCTTCAGGAACATCTGATGACCGAACGTCAGAAGGACCGCCCCTGGCTGATGCGGACGTACGCCGGTCACTCCACGGCGAGCGACTCCAACGCGCTCTACCGGCGCAACCTCGCCAAGGGCCAGACCGGCCTCTCGGTCGCCTTCGACCTGCCCACCCAGACCGGCTACGACGCGGACCACGTGCTGGCCCGCGGCGAGGTCGGCCGGGTCGGCGTGCCGGTCGGCCACCTCGGCGACATGCGCACCCTGTTCGACGGCATCCCGCTCGAACGGACCAACACCTCGATGACCATCAACGCCACCGCGATGTGGCTGCTGGCGCTGTACCAGGTGGTCGCCGAGGAACAGGGCGCGGACATCGCCAAGCTCACCGGCACCACCCAGAACGACATCGTCAAGGAGTACCTGTCGCGCGGGACCCACGTCTTCCCGCCCGGCCCCTCGGTCCGCCTGATCACCGACATGATCGCCTACACGGTCGGCCACCTCCCGAAGTGGAACCCGATCAACATCTGCAGCTACCACCTGCAGGAGGCCGGGGCCACCCCGGTGCAGGAGATCGCCTTCGCGATGAGCACCGCGATCGCCGTGCTGGACGCGGTGCGCGACTCCGGCCAGGTGCCGCCGGAGCGGATGGGCGAGGTGGTCGGGCGGATCTCGTTCTTCGTGAACGCGGGCGTCCGGTTCGTCGAGGAGATGTGCAAGATGCGCGCCTTCACCCGGCTCTGGGAGAAGGTCACCCGGGAGCGCTACGGCATCGAGGACGTCAAGCAGCGCCGGTTCCGCTACGGCGTCCAGGTCAACTCGCTCGGCCTGACCGAGGCGCAGCCGGAGAACAACGTCCAGCGGATCGTGCTGGAGATGCTGGCCGTCACGCTCTCCAAGGACGCCCGCGCCCGGGCCGTCCAGCTGCCCGCCTGGAACGAGGCACTGGGCCTGCCCCGGCCCTGGGACCAGCAGTGGTCGCTGCGGATCCAGCAGGTGCTGGCCTACGAGTCGGACCTGCTGGAGTACGGCGACCTGTTCACCGGCTCCGTGGTGGTCGAGGCCAAGACCGCCGAGCTGCTGGCCGGCGCGGAGGCGGAGATCGCCAAAGTGCTGGAGATGGGCGGGGTGATCGCGGCGGTCGAGTCGGGCTACCTGAAGTCCGCGCTGGTCGCCTCGCACGCCGAGCGGCGGGCCCGGATCGAGTCCGGCGAGGACCGGATCGTCGGGGTGAACTGCTTCGACACCACCGAGGAGAGCCCGCTCACCGCCGACCTGGACGCCGCGATCATGGTGGTCGACCCGGCCGCCGAGCAGGCGGTGCTGGACGGCCTGCGGCGCTGGAAGGACGGACGGGACGAGGTCGGCGCGCAGACCGCGCTGGAGCGGCTGAAGGAGGTCGCCCGGACGGACGCCAACCTGGTGCCGGCCACCCTGGAGTGTGCCCGGGCCGGCGTGACCACCGGCGAGTGGTCCTTCGCGCTGCGCGAGGTGTTCGGCGAGTACCGGGCGCCCACCGGGGTCGGCGGCGCGCCGGTCGCGGTGGCCGCCGAGCCGGGCGGCGAACTGGCCCAGGTGCGCGAGGCGGTGGCCGCGACCGCCGCCGAGCTGGGCGCCGGCAAGCTGCGGCTGCTGGTCGGCAAGCCGGGTCTGGACGGCCACTCCAACGGTGCCGAGCAGATCGCGGTGCGGGCCCGGGACGCCGGCTTCGAGGTCGTCTACCAGGGCATCCGGCTGACGCCCGAGCAGATCGTCTCGGCCGCGGTGGCCGAGGACGTGCACTGCGTCGGCCTGTCGATCCTCTCCGGCGCGCACCCCGAGCTGGTCCCGGACGTGCTGCAACGGCTGCGCCGGGCCGGGGTGGAGGATGTGCCAGTGATCGTGGGTGGCATCATCCCGGCTGCGGACGCCGAGGTCCTGCGGGCCGCGGGGGTCGCCGCCGTGTTCACCCCGAAGGACTTCGGCATCACCACCATCATCGGCCGGATCGTGGACGAGATCCGGCTGGCCAACCGGCTTCAGCCGTGGGCGTCCACCGCCACCGCCCCTGGAAGGAACTGACACACCCCCATGACTACCGTGAACCGCCTCCGCCCGCGCCGCTCCTGTCTGGCCGTGCCCGGGAGCAACCCCCGCTTCCTGGAGAAGGCCCAGGGCCTGCCCGCGGACCAGGTCTTCCTCGACCTGGAGGACGCCTGTGCCCCGCTGGTCAAGGAGAGCGCCCGGCACAACATCGTCGACGCGCTGAACAACGGGGACTGGGGCAAGAAGACCAAGGTCGTCCGGGTCAACGACTGGACCACCCACTGGACCTACCGCGACGTGATCACCGTCGTCGAGGGCGCCGGCCCGAACCTGGACTGCATCATGCTGCCCAAGGTGCAGGACGCCACCCAGGTCAAGGCGCTGGACCTGCTGCTGACCCAGATCGAGAAGACCATGGGCTTCGAGGTCGGCCGGATCGGCATCGAGGCGCAGATCGAGAACGCCAAGGGCCTGGTCAACGTCGACGAGATCGCCGCCGCCTCGCCGCGGCTGGAGACCATCATCTTCGGCCCGGCCGACTTCATGGCCTCGATCAACATGAAGACCCTGGTGGTCGGTCAGCAGCCGCCCGGCTACCCGGCGGACGCCTACCACTACATCCTGATGCGGATCCTGATGGCCGCCCGCACCCACGACCTGCAGGCGATCGACGGCCCGTACCTGCAGATCCGCAACCAGGAGGGCTACCGCGAGGTGGCCGGCCGGGCCGCCGCGCTGGGCTTCGACGGCAAGTGGGTGCTGCACCCGGACCAGGTCGCCGCCGCGAACGAGATCTTCTCGCCCTCGCAGGAGGACTACGACCACGCCGAGCTGATCCTGGACGCCTACGAGTGGTGCACCTCGGAGGCGGGCGGTGCCAAGGGTTCGGCGATGCTCGGCGACGAGATGATCGACGAGGCGTCCCGCAAGATGGCGCTGGTCATCGCGGGCAAGGGCCGGGCCGCCGGGCTGGAGCGCACCTCGAAGTTCGAACCCCCGCAGGCCTGAGGAGAGACCGGAAATGCAGTTCGGGCGCACGTACGAAGAGTTCGAGGTCGGCGCGGTCTACAAGCACTGGCCCGGAAAGACCGTCACTGAATATGACGATCATCTCTTCTGTCTACTGACCATGAACCACCACCCGCTGCACATGGACAGCAACTACGCCGAGCGGACCACCGACTTCGGCAAGAACGTGGTGGTGGGCAACTACATCTACTCGCTGCTGCTGGGCATGTCCGTCCCGGACGTCTCCGGCAAGGCGATCGCCAACCTGGAGATCGAGTCGCTGCGGCACATCGCGCCGACCTTCCACGGCGACACCCTCTACGGCGAGACCACCGTGCTCGACAAGTGGCCCTCCAAGTCCAAGGACGACCGGGGCATCGTCCACGTCGAGACCAAGGGCTACAAGCAGGACGGCACGGTCGTCTGCGTCTTCCGCCGCAAGGTGATGGTGCCGACCGCCACCTACACCGAGGAGCGCGGCGGGGAGCAGCCCGGCCGTCCGACCCCGCTCTCCTGAAGAGACTCCGGGCGGAGCCGCCGTCATCGGCTCCTCCCGGTCCCGGGGGCTCCGCGGAAGTCACGCTCCGCGGAGCCCCCGAACCCCTCCACCCCCAGTACAGAAAGGCAGCCGCACGATGGGACGCCTCGCACAGACCGACGGCCTCACCGAGATCCAGCGGGACATCCTCGCCACCGTGCGGGACTTTGTCGACAAGGAGATCATCCCGGTCGCCACCGAGCTGGAGCACCGGGACGAGTACCCGACCCAGATCGTGGAGGGGATGAAGCAGCTCGGCCTGTTCGGCCTGACCATCCCCGAGGAGTTCGGCGGCCTCGGCGAGTCGCTGCTCACCTACGCCCTGGTGGTCGAGGAGATCGCCCGCGGCTGGATGTCGGTCTCCGGCATCGTCAACACCCACTTCATCGTCGCGCACATGATCAACGCGCACGGCACCCAGGAGCAGAAGGAGTACTTCCTGCCCCGGATGGCGGCCGGCGAGATCCGCGGCGCCTTCTCGATGTCCGAGCCGGGCCTCGGCTCCGACGTGTCGGCGATCAGCACCAAGGGCGTCCGGGACGGCGACGAGTACGTCCTCAACGGCCAGAAGATGTGGCTGACCAACGGTGGCACCTCCACCCTGGTCGCGGTGCTCTGCAAGACCGACGAGGGCGCGGCCACCCCGTACCGCAACATGACCACCTTCCTGGTCGAGAAGACCCCCGGCTTCGGCCCCAACCCGACCGTCCCGGGCCTGACCGTGCCCGGCAAGATCGAGAAGATGGGCTACAAGGGCGTCGACACCACCGAGCTGGTGCTCCAGGACGTCCGGGTCCCGGCCGACCGGATCCTCGGCGGCGTCCCCGGCAAGGGCTTCTACCAGATGATGGACGGCGTCGAGGTCGGCCGGGTCAACGTGGCCGCGCGCGGCTGCGGTGTCGCCCGGCGCGCCTTCGAGCTCGGCATCTCCTACGCCCAGCAGCGCTCGACCTTCGGCAAGAAGATCTCCGAGCACCAGGCGATCCAGTTCAAGCTGGCCGAGATGGCCACCAAGGTCGAGGCCGCGCACCAGATGATGGTGATGGCCGCCCGCAAGAAGGACGGCGGCGAGCGGAACGACCTGGAGGCCGGGATGGCCAAGTACCTCGCCTCCGAGTACTGCAAGGAGGTCGTCGAGGACGCCTTCCGGATCCACGGCGGCTACGGCTTCTCCAAGGAGTACGAGATCGAGCGGCTCTACCGGGAGGCCCCGATGCTGCTGATCGGCGAGGGCACCGCGGAGATCCAGAAGATGATCGTCGGCCGCCGGCTGCTGGAGGAGTACCGGATCGCCGAGTAGACCACCGCCGTCCTGGTCCGGGAAGGGGGCCGGGCGGTGGGCCGGAGGGCCCGGTGGGGAGACCGGGCCCGCGCCGGCGGGGGGGACGTCCGCGCGGGCAGGGAAGGCCCCGCGGACGTGGGAAGGGGAGGCCGCAGGGCTCGTGCCACGGTGCACGCGCCCTGCGGCCGCGCCCATGCGCACCTGAAGATCACCGGCAGGGCTGAGACAAGACTCACGGATCTTGACCAGAGCCTTGGGAACCGGAGAACCGGCGGCTACGGTCGTATACATAGCGCGTGCGCTCCGGCACGGCAGCGGACAGTTGAACGAGCAGGCGGGTTGCCCACCCACCACCTGCTCCCGATAGCATCCACCGGGACAGCAGCTGTCCCCTTATCACCCGATCCCCGCGGTGGCCCCCGTGCAGCGGCGCCATGATCCCCCGCGACAAAGGTCTTCGATGCCCATCAGCCCGTCCCCTCACTCCTCCGTCACGGAGCGCGATGCCCTCGCTCCCGAGACGCCCGGTCGGCGACCCCGCGTGACCATCGCGCGCGGAGCCACTCCCTGGTTCGTCCCGACCCTGGCCACCGCCGCCCTGACCACCGCTCTCACCAAGCGGAACGGCAAGTGGGCGCTGGCCGCGGTCCCGGCCTGCGCGCTCAGCGCGGGCATGCTGTGGTTCTTCCGCGACCCCGAGCGTGAGATCGGCGCCGGCAGAGTGATCTCGCCGGCCGACGGAGTGGTGCAGAGCATCGACGCCTGGCCGGACGGCCGGACCCGGGTCGCGATCTTCATGAGCCCGATCAACGTGCACGTGAACCGCGCCCCGCTGCCCGGCACGGTGACCTCGGTCGAGCACGTCCCCGGTGGCTTCGTGCCCGCGTTCAACAAGGACAGCGACCGCAACGAGCGGGTGGTCTGGCACTTCGACACCGAGCTGGGCGACATCGAGATGGTGCAGATCGCCGGTGCCGTGGCGCGCCGCATCGTGCCCTACACGGTCGCCGGCACCAAGGTCGAGCAGGGCGAGCGGATCGGCCTGATCCGGTTCGGCTCGCGCGTCGACACCTACCTGCCGCCCGGCGTCGACGTCGGCGTCGAGGTCGGCCAGAAGACCACCGCGGGGGTGACACGCCTTGACCGTGACTGATCCCGAGACGCTGGTCGGCCTGAGCGAGTCGGCGGAGGAGACCGAGCTGCGCCGGCGCCGCTGGGCGCGCGACCGCGAGCTGCGGGCGCCGCGCTCGCCGCAGGCGCTGTCCACGGCCGACTTCCTGACCCTCGGCAACGCCGTCTGCGGCTTCCTGGCGATCTACTCGATCACCACCAACATGCTCATCCCGCACATCACCGGCACCGGGGACGGCTCCGGCGGCGGCATGGTCCGGCACGGCGCGGCCACCGCGGTGACCCTGCTGCTGCTCGGTTCGATGTGCGACCTGTTCGACGGCCTGGTGGCCCGCAAGCTGCGCTCCTCGGCGCTGGGCGCGGAGCTGGACAACCTGGCCGACCTGATCAGCTTCGGCATCGCGCCGGCCTACTTCGTCGCGGTCTGGGGCATCGTCTCGCCCGGCAGCAACCAGGGGCTCTCGGCGTTCATCGCGCTGACCGTGCTGCTGGCGGTGGTGCTGCGGCTGGCCCGCTTCTCGGCCGTCAAGATGCGGCCCGGGGTGTTCCAGGGCATGCCCTGCCCGATGGGCGCGATGACGGTGATCGCGATCGTGCTGCTGGACCCGCCGTTCCTGGCCGGTCTGGTGGCGATCTTCGGCGTGGCGTACCTGATGGTCAGCCAGGTCGAGTACCCCAAGCCGCAGGGCCTGCTGGCCACCGCCACGCTGGCCTGGATCGTGGTCTCGATCGGCTGCCTGGCCGCCTGGGCCGCCGGACTGCCGGGCGGCGACGTGCTGATGCACATCGGCGCCGTCGCGCAGATCGCGCTGGCGGCGATGGCCCCGCTGCTGGTGATCCGCCGCAAGGTCGGCCAGAAGGTCGGCGACGTGCGGGCCCGCCGGGCGGAGTCGCGCGGCTGCTGAGCCGCCCGGAGACGGCCCCGGGGGGGGGGGGGGGGGGGGGGGGGGGGGGGGGGGGGGGGGGGGGGGGGGGGGGGGTGTGGGGGGGGGGGGGGGGGTGGGGGGGGGGGGGGGGCGGTA
>NZ_JBVHLF010000001.1:95306-205199 GCF_055559155.1 Kitasatospora sp. NPDC024654 | reverse complement strand
TCACGACCACACCCACCCCCCCCCCCCCCCCCCCCCCCCCCCCCCCCCCCCCCCCCCCCCCCCCCCCCCCCCCCCCCGGGGCCGGCGCGGTTCCGGGGCCGGCCGGACTCGCCGGCCGGGCTACGCGCCGCCGTGGTGGACGCTGAAGGCCGAGCGACGGGCCGCGCGGGCCACCGCCGGGTCCGGGTGCACCCCGGCCACCGCGGTGAGCACCGAGGTCGCCCGGGCGTGCCCCGACTGCCGGGCGCGGGCGAACAGCCGCACCGGGTCCCCCGCGCTCGCCCCCTCGACGTGGCCGACCAGCAGCTCGGTCTCCCCGTGGTCGAGCACCGCCGCGGCCGTGTCCACCCAGAGCCAGGCGGCGTCCTCGGCACTCAGCACGTCGGACGGGACGACCCCGCCCTCGTCCAACTGCTCGGCCAGCCAGAGCAGCGCGTACGGCCGCAGCACGGGCTCGTCCACGGCCGCCCGGACCGCCTGCTCGGCCGTCCCGCCGGCCACCCGCAGCGCCTCGAAGGCGAGCCCGCGCAGCAGCGCGTCCTCGCCGCGGGCGGCCTCCAGCAGCTCGGCCACCGCGCGGTCCACCGGACGGGCGGCGACCCAGGCCCGGTACTCGGCGCGGGCGGGGCCCGGGGAGTAGTTGGCGCAGGCGTCCAGCAGCTCCGGCGCGCTCTGCTCGATGTGGCCGGCGGCGGTCTGCGCGACCGTGCAGATGTCCTCCAGCTTGCCGCGCACCGCCCAGTGGCCGAGCGGGGACAGCTCGGCCGCGTCGGCCGCGCGGACCACCGCGCCGACCGCGGTCAGCCCGTCCAGCATCCAGTCGAGCACCGCGGCGATGTCCGAGGGCGCGGGCGGGGTGTCGATCTGCGGCTCGCGGCAGGTACCGCGGACGGCCGAGACGGCGGAGGCCGCGTGCGGGACGGGCGACAGGGTCGCGAAGCCCGTACCGGCCCCGTGCCGGCGCTCGTCCAGGCCGCGCCGGAGCAGCTCCATCAGCTCGCTCTCGGCGACCGGGCCGTCCACCAGATGGAGGAAGGAGAGCAGCTGCGGCGCCTGGTCGACCGCCTGGCCGGCGAGCACCGCGAAGACGCCGCGCAGCGCGGCCGGCGGGACCGGGGCGAGCAGCGTCCAGGCGTCGAAGAGCGCGGACCAGCCGCGCAGCACGGCCTCGTCGTCGTGCTCCCAGGCGTGCAGCCGCCAGCCCGGGGCGGCGCCGCCGTCGCGTGGCTCGACCAGGCCGACCAGGAGCGCCTGGCCCCAGGCCTTGGCCGCCGCGCCGACCGTCATGGCCAGCGCCCGGCCCGCGGCGCGGGCGTCCTCGGGGAGCAGCTCGCCGCGCTTGTCGACCGCGTCGAGTTCGCCGGCCCAGCGGGCGATCCGCACCGCGTCGCCGAGCATCCGGCGGGCCAGCGGGGCCAGCTCGGCGGGGACCGGCAGGCCGGCGGGCACCGGGACCCGGCCCCGGCCGGGCGCCGGCCGCGGGGTACGGCGGCGGGGGGCCCCGGGGCCGCCCGGCTGCGCGCTGTCGGCGCGGCGGGCCGCACCGGGAAGACGGGTCACCGTCGCGCCGGTACCCGTGGTCGGCGGGAGCGGGGCATCACGGTCGCGCGGATTCCGAGACGTCACGCCGTGCAGTCTTCCCCGTGTACGGGGCTTCTGTCACATCGAGTTCGGCGCGTCTTTCGACGCGCGGCGGCGGCCGGTGGGTGGAGATGGGGCAAGAGAGCCCAAACCGGGCCGGCGCGGCTGGGGTGACCTGTCCACGACACTAGCGGGGGGCACGGTACGTGGTCAAGGGGTGACCCACCGCGTGCGGGCCCGGCCCCGGATCACAGGATCGGCGTCAGGAAGCGGCGCAGCGCCTCCTCGTAGCCGCGCGGATCGGCGTTCCAGAGCGCGGCGTGGCCGGCGTCGGGGACGGTCCGCAGGTTGACCAGCAGCGGGCGGTTGCGGGCCAGCCGCTGGGCGGCGCGGTACGGGGCGATCGGGTCCTGCGGGCTGTGCATCAGCAGGGTGGGCAGCCGCAGCTCGGCGCCCTCGGCGAGCTGGGCGAAGTCGCCGGTGTCCACCCCCGTCCGGCCGGCGGCCGCCCAGATGCCGAGCTCGGCCACCGCGGCGGGCTTGCCGGCCCGGGTCGCCCGGTTCCGCACCGAGGCCGCCAGGTCGAGCACCGGGGAGTCCAGCACCAGGCCGGCCAGGTCGTCGCGGAAGTCCGAGCGGGCGGCGGTCTGCAGGACCATCGAGGCCCCCAGCGACCAGCCGTACAGCACGATCCGCCCGGCGCCGGCCTGCTTGGCGAACCGGATGGCGGCCTCGACGTCGTGCCACTCGGTCTCGCCGAAGTGGCCCAGCCCGTCGGGCGAGGGCGGCGCGCCCTGGTCGCCGCGGTAGCTGATCACCAGGGCCGGCAGGTTCAGCCGGTGCACGACCGGCAGGACGGGCAGCGCCTGCCGCCGGTCGGCCCGCGGTCCGTGCACGGCGATCACCCAGGTGCCGCGGACGGCCGGCAGGTACCAGGCGGGCAGCGGGCCCAGCTCGCCGTCGACCACCACGTCCATGGAGTCCAGGCCGCAGGACGAGACCGGGTCGCCGCGCAGCACCCGCGGGGTCAGTTCGACGTCCGCGCTGTCGGCCGGGCCGCGGCCGGCGGTGAACTCCAGCCGGCGGGTCACGGTCCGCTGGTCGCCGCGCAGCACCGGGCCGACCACCGCGTGGCCGCCGGCCCACTCCAGCGCGTACCGGCCGCGGCGCAGGCTCTCGGTGGTCCGGGTGAGGGTGACCTCGTCGGCGCTGATCGACCGCACCCGCAGCGGCGGCTCCCCGGCCGCGGCGGGCTCGCCCCCGGCCCCCGGCTTCAGCGCGAGGTCGGACACCCGCCGCCCGAGCAGCAACACGGCGGCCCCCGCCGCGACGACGACAGCGGTGCCAGCGGCGACGACGGTTCCCCTACGCATGGCGCTCCCCGGGTGGTGAGTGGGTGACGCTCCCCAGTTCATCCCGTGAGCCGTGCGCCGGCCACCGCAACACCGCCGTACGGGCAGCCTCCGCTACACCGGGAGGTCGGGGGCGGTGGTGGCGAGGAGGGCCCAGAAGCGGTGGTCGGCGGGGGCGGCGGGGGGCCGGGGCTCCTCCGGGGCGGTGCCGCCCCAGTGGGAGGGGACCCGGTGTTCGGCCTGGAGGGCGGCCAGGACGCTGGCGAGGGTCTCGCGCGGGGCCGGGACCAGGCGGGCGACCGGCTTCAGCTGGGGCTGCCAGCGGCCGGCGACGCACTGGCGCAGGCACTGTTCCAGCTCCTCCTCGGCACCGGTGATCCGGACCAGGTCGCGCAGCGTCAGACCGAGGGTCTCGGCGAGGGCGCGGGTCTCGTCGGCGTCGCCGGTCCAGCGTCCGGTGAGTTCGGCGTCGGCGTACGTCCGCCCGCCGACGCCGATCCGGGTGGCGGCCTGGTCCCGGCTCAGTTCGCGGGCGAGCCGGAAGTCGCGCAGCGAGGTCGGACGGACCCCCATCAGCTGTGCCACCGGGCACCAGAGCGCCCGGGCGAGTGCGATGAGCTCGGTCTCGCTGGGCCGGATCTCGCCGCTCTCCCAGCCGAGGACGTGAGCCGGCAGCAGCCGGACGCCGTGCGCGGCCATCGCCTCCGCCACCTGTTCGGGGGTCAGCCCGAGCCCGGCGCGGTGCGCCCGGGCGGCCTGCGGGGAGAACGGGACCGGGGTGGGGGCCGGGGGGCTGCCGCGTCGCATGGGACGACGGTAGGGGTGCGGTCGAGCCCGCCCCCAGTCGCCGAACGCACGAAGCCGGGGAGCGACCCCCGGCGGCGCCTTGGACGTATCACCAGCGCCGAGGCGGCGTCAGTGTCCGTTACTCGGAGGTACCGACGGTTCCGTCCGGTGTGATCAACCACTCCGGGGGCCCGGTTGACGGCCGGAACGGGCGCGTGATGGGATCCTTGGGCCAAACGGAGGCAAGCAGAGGAAGCCGGTGCGAGTCCGGCGCGGTCCCGCCACTGTCACCGGGGAGCGCGTTCGAACGATGGTCACGGTGTCCCGCCACAGGGGCGTTGGAAGGCCCGGGCGCGCGTCCGTACCCGGGAGCCAGGAGACTCTCGCCCCCGCGACGTCGAGCCAGGGCGCGGACCCTGAGTGAGGACACGCACAGCATGCAGCCTGCTCCCCGGCCGGCGCCGAGCGCCGTGGGGGTGCCGCTCCGTCAACCTCCCCGCGCCCGACGCCCGTACGCCACCGCGGCCGGCGGCTACGCGCTCGGCGCGGTCGCCGGTTACGCGGCCGACCTGCGGTTCGCCGACCCGCGCCGGGGTCACCCGGTGGCCGCCTTCGGCCGGGCCGCCGGCCGGCTGGAGCGCGCCCTCTGGCGCGACCACCGCGGCGCGGGGGCGCTGTACACCGCGCTCTGCGTGGGCGGTGTCACGGCCGCCGCGGTGACGGTGGAACGGCTGGTGGGACGGCGGGGCATCGCGGCGAGCGCCGCCACGGCGGCCGCCACCTGGACCGTGCTCGGCGGCACCTCGCTCACCCGCGAGGCCCGTACGATCGGCGCCGCCCTGCGCGCGGGCGACCTGACGGCGGCTCGGGAGCGCCTGCCGCACCTGTGCGGGCGCGACCCGAGCGCCCTGGACGAGCCGCAGCTGGCCCGCGCGGTGGTCGAGTCGGTGGCCGAGAACACCGCGGACGCCGTGGTCAACGCGCTGGTCTGGGGTGCCCTGGCGGGCAGCCCGGGCCTGCTGGCGTTCCGCGCGGTCAACACCCTGGACGCGATGGTGGGTCACAGGTCACCCCGGCACCGGCGCTTCGGCTGGGCCTCGGCGCGGCTGGACGACCTGGCCGGCTGGCCGGGCGCCCGGCTGACCGCGCTGCTCACGGTGGCCGCCGCGCCGCACCCGCGGACCGCCTGGCGGGTCTGGCGGCGGGACGGCTCGGCGCACCCGAGCCCGAACGCCGGCCAGGCCGAGTCGGCCTTCGCGGGCGCGCTCGGGGTCCGGCTCGGCGGCTCGTTGCGGTACGGGGAGAGGGTGGAGAACCGGCCGGTGCTGGGGGCGGAGCTGCGCCCGGTGGCCGTGGACGACATCGAGCGCGCCTGCCGGCTGTCGCGCCGGGTGGGCCTGTTGGCGCTGGCCGTGACGGTGGCCGGCCGCTGCGCGGGGCACCGGGTACGGGCGAGGGCGGCACGCGCCGCCGGGACGGGAGGTGGCAGCCGATGAGCAACGCACTGCTGGTCGCGGGGACCACGTCGGACGCTGGCAAGAGCGTGGTCACCGCCGGGATCTGCCGCTGGCTGGCCCGGCAGGGGGTGAGGGTCGCGCCGTTCAAGGCGCAGAACATGTCGCTCAACTCGATGGTCACCGCCGACGGCGCGGAGATCGGCCGGGCCCAGGTGATGCAGGCCGCCGCGGCCCGGGTGGAGCCCGAGGCGGCGATGAACCCGGTGCTGCTGAAGCCGGGCGCCGACGGCCGCAGCCAGGTGGTCCTGCTCGGCCACCCGATCGCGGAGGTCGGCGCGCTCGACTACCGCGAACGCAAACCCTTTCTGCTGGAAAGGGCCCTGGACTGCCTGGCCGACCTGCGCCGCCGCTTCGACGTGGTGATCTGCGAGGGCGCCGGCTCGCCCGCCGAGATCAACCTGCGCGACCGCGACATCGCCAACATGGGCCTGGCCCGGGCCGCCGACCTGCCGGTCGTGGTGGTCGGCGACATCGACCGCGGCGGGGTCTTCGCCGCGATGTACGGGACGCTGGCGCTGCTCTCCGCCGAGGACCAGCGGCTGGTGGCCGGCTGGCTGGTGAACAAGTTCCGCGGCGACGCCCGGCTGCTCGGGCCCGGCCTGGACATGCTGCACGAGCTGACCGGCCGTCCGGTGCTGGGCACCCTGCCGATGCTGGCCGGTCTCTGGCTGGACGCCGAGGACTCGCTCGACCTGTCCACCGCCGTCGAGCGCGCCGACGCCGCGGGCCCGTACGGGGCCGACGTGCTGCGGGTCGCCGTGCTGCGCTTCCCCCGGCTGTCCAACTTCACCGACCTGGACGCGCTCGCCCAGGAGCCCGGCGTGCTGGTTCGCTGGGCCACCCGTCCCGAGGAGCTGGCCGACGCGGACCTGGTGGTGCTGCCCGGCACCCGGGCCACCGTCGCCGACCTGGCCTGGCTGCGCGAGCGCGGCCTGGCGGCACCGCTGCGCGAGCGGGCGGCGGCCGGGCGGCCGGTGCTCGGGGTCTGCGGCGGCTACCAGATGCTGGCCCGGCGGATATCGGACGAGGTCGAGTCGAGGGCGGGCCGGGTCGAGGGACTCGGGCTGCTGCCGACCACGGTCGAGTTCGGGCCGGAGAAGGTGCTCGGCCGGCCGGCCGGCGAGGCCTTCGGCGAGCGGGTCGAGGGCTACGAGATCCACCACGGGGTGGTGACCGTCGAGGGCGGCGAGGCCTTCCTGGACGGCTGCCGCGACGGCGCGGTCTGGGGCACCACCTGGCACGGCGCGCTGGAGAACGACGGGTTCCGCCGGGCGCTGCTGCGCGAGGTCGCGGCGCTGGCCGGGCGGGCCTTCGTGCCGGCACCGGACACCTCGTTCGCCGCCGCCCGGGAGGCCCGGCTGGACCGGCTGGGCGACCTGATCGAGGAGCACGCCGACACCGCCGCGCTGTGGCGGCTGATCGAGGGCGGGGCCGGCGCCGGGCTGCCGTTCGTCCCGCCGGGGGCTCCGGCCACCCGCGTCCTGGAAGGTGACCTCCTGTGAGTGACGTCCGATACCCGTTCACCGCCATCGTCGGCATGGCCGACCTCCGGCTCGGGCTGCTGCTCAACGCCGTCTCGCCGGCGGTCGGCGGGGTGCTGGTGCGTGGCGAGAAGGGCACCGCGAAGTCGACCATGGTCCGCGCGCTGGCCGGGCTGCTGCCGTCGATCGCGGTGGTGACGGACTGCCGGTTCGCCTGCGACCCGGTCGCGCCGGACCCGCAGTGCCCGGACGGGCCGCACGAGGCTCCCGGTGTCGACCGGCCGGCCCGGCTGGTCGAGCTGCCGGTCGGCGTCACCGAGGACCGCATCGTCGGCTCGCTCGACCTCGAGCGCGCGCTCGCCGAGGGCGTCAAGGCCTACGAACCGGGCCTGCTCGCCCAGGCGCACCGCGGGGTGCTCTACATCGACGAGGTGAACCTGCTCCAGGACCACGTGGTGGACCTGCTGCTGGACGCCGCCGCGATGGGCCGCTCCTACGTCGAGCGCGAGGGCGTCTCGGTGCGGCACGCGGCGCGGTTCCTGCTGGTCGGCACGATGAACCCGGAGGAGGGCGAGCTGCGGCCGCAGCTGCTCGACCGGTTCGGGCTGACCGTGGAGATCGCGGCCACCCGGGACCCGGCGGAGCGGGCCGAGGTGGTCCGCCGCCGGCTCGCCTACGACGCCGACCCGGCCGGCTTCGCCGCCCGGTTCGCCGCCGAGGAGCGGGAGCTGGCCGAGCGGATCGGCGCCGCCCGGGCGCTGCTGCCCGCGGTCGGGCTGGGCGACGCGGCGCTGCGCCAGATCACCGCGGTCTGCGCGGCCTTCGAGGTGGACGGGCTGCGTGCGGACATCGTGATGGCCCGGACCGCGGTGGCGCTGGCCGCCTGGGCCGGACGGACGGCGGTGACCGAGGAGGACGTCCGACAGGCCGCCCGGCTGGCGCTGCCGCACCGGCGGCGGCGCAACCCGTTCGACGCGCCGGGACTGGACGAGGAGCAGCTGGACCGGACACTGGCCGAGCACACCGAGCAGCCGGACGAACCCGAGCCCGACGGGGACGGCCCGGACGGCGACGGGCCCGACGGCGACGGACCGGGGGAGGACGGCCCAGGGGACGGCGGTCCCGACGGCGGGGGCGGCGCGCCCGAGCCCGCCGGTCCCACGGCCCCGGACGCGGCCACCCCGGCCCCCGACAGCCCGCGGGACGTCCCCGCACCCCCCGCGCCGCGCCCCGCACCCGCCCGCGAGTCCGCTCCCGTCGCGGCCGGCGAGCCCTACCGCACCAAGCTGTTCAAGGTCCCCGGCACCGGCCGCGGCGCCCAGGGCCGCCGCTCTCCCGCCGAGACCGACGGCGGCCACACCATCCGCGCCCGCCGCCCGACCGGGCCGCTGACCCGGCTGCACCTCGCCGCCACCCTACGGGCCGCCGCCCCGCACCAGGTCGCCCGCGGCCGCGCCGGACGGGCCCTGCTGCTGCGCCACGACGACTTCCGTGAGCAGGTCCGCCAGGGCCGGGAGGCCAATCTGGTGCTCTTCGTGGTGGACGCCTCCGGCTCGATGGCCGCCCGGCAGCGGATGACCGCCGTCAAGGGCGCCGTGCTGTCGCTGCTGATGGACGCCTACCAGCGCCGCGACAAGATCGGCATGATCACCTTCCGCGGCCGGTCCGCCGAGCTGGCGCTGCCGCCGACCTCCTCGGTCGAGGTGGGCGCGGCCCGGCTGGAGCGGCTGCCCACCGGCGGACGGACCCCGCTGGCGGCCGGACTGCTGCGGGCCCACGAGGTGCTGCGGGTGGAGCGGTTGCGCGATCCGCTGCGCCGTCCGCTGCTGGTCGTGGTCACCGACGGCCGGGCCACCGGGGGTTCCGCCGCGCTGGCCGAGGCCGGACGGGCCGCCGGGCTGCTGGCCGCCCAGGGCACCGCGGCCGTGGTGCTGGACTGCGAGTCGGGACCGGTCCGGCTCGGCCTGGCCCGCACCCTGGCGGGCCAGCTGAACGCCTCCGCGGTCACCCTGGACGAGTTGCGCGCCGACGGCGTGACCGCCCTGGTGCACGCGCACCGCTCCGCCACCACCCACCGAAAGGCAGCGTGACCCGATGCCGCAGGGCAAGCCGGACGTCATCCCCGACGACGGCCTGACGACCCGTCAGCGCCGCACCCAGCCGATCACCGCCGTGCACACCGGCCCCGGCAAGGGCAAGTCCACCGCCGCCTTCGGGCTGGCGCTGCGGGCCTGGAACCAGGGCTGGCCGATCGGGGTGTTCCAGTTCGTCAAGTCGGCCAAGTGGAAGGTGGGCGAGGAGAACGCGCTGCGGGTGCTGGGCGCCTCGGGCCAGGGCGGCACGGTCGCCTGGCACAAGATGGGCGAGGGCTGGTCCTGGGTGCAGCGCGACATCGAGTCCAGCGAGGAGGCCGCGCGCGAGGGTTGGGCGCAGGTCAGGCGCGATCTCGCCGCCGAGACCTACCGGCTGTACGTGCTGGACGAGTTCACCTATCCGCTGCACTGGGGGTGGATCGACCTGGACGAGGTGCTGGAGGTGCTGCGCGAGCGCCCGGGCAACCAGCACGTGGTGGTCACCGGCCGCAACGCGCCCGAGCGGCTGCTCGAACTCGCCGATCTGGTCACCGAGATGACCAAGGTGAAGCACCCGATGGACGCCGGCCGCAAGGGCCAGCGCGGGATCGAGTGGTAGCCCGGTAGTCCGATGCGCATCCCCCGTCTCGTCATCGCCGCGCCCTCCTCGGGCGCGGGCAAGACCACCGTGGCCACCGGGCTGATGGCGGCGCTGTCCGCCCGCGGCCTGACCGTCTCGCCGCACAAGGTCGGCCCGGACTACATCGACCCGGGCTACCACGGCCTGGCCACCGGGCGCCCCGGGCGCAACCTGGACGCCTTCCTGTGCGGGCCGGAACGGATCGGCCCGCTCTTCGCGCACGGCGCGGCGGGGGCGGACCTGGCGGTGGTCGAGGGCGTCATGGGGATGTTCGACGGCGCCTCCGGGAAGGGGGAGTTGGCGTCCACCGCGCACGTCGCGAAGCTGCTGCGGGCACCGGTGGTGCTGGTGGTGGACGGCTCCTCGCAGTCCCGCTCGGTGGCCGCGCTGGTGCACGGGTTCGCCTCCTGGGACCCCGAGGTGCGCCTCGCCGGGGTGATCCTCAACCGGGTGGCCTCCGACCGGCACGAGCAACTGCTGCGCGAGGCACTGGAGGAGGGCTCGGGCGTGCCGGTGCTGGGTGCGGTGCGGCGCACGGCGGCGGTCGCCACGCCCGCGCGGCACCTGGGGCTGGTGCCGGTGGTCGAGCGCTCGGCGGAGGCACTGCGGGCCGTTCGCGACATGGGCGAACTCATCGCCGCCTCGGTCGACCTGGACGCCGTGCTGGCACTGGCCCGGTCGGCGCCGGACCTCGCCGAGGGGGCCTGGGAGCCCGCGTCCGAGGTCACCCCGGCGGCCGGCCCCCGACCGCGGATCGCGCTGGCCGCGGGGGCGGCGTTCTCCTTCTCGTACGCGGAGAACGCCGAACTGCTGGCGGCGGCCGGGGCGGAGGTGGTTCCCTTCGACCCACTGCGGGACACCACACTGCCCGGCTCGACGGCAGCCCTGGTCATCGGCGGGGGATTTCCCGAGGTCTACGCCGCCGAACTCAGCGCCAACGCCGAACTGCGGTCGGCGGTCGCCTCGTTGGCCGCCTCGGGTGCGCCGATCGCCGCCGAGTGCGCCGGACTGCTCTACCTGGCGCGGGAGTTGGACGGCCGCCCGATGTGCGGCGTACTGCCGGCCGAGGCCCGGATGACCGAGCGGCTCACCCTCGGCTACCGCGAGGCGGTCGCCCTGCACGACAGCCCGCTGGCGGCGGCCGGCACCCGGGTGCGCGGCCACGAGTTCCACCGCACCACCTGCGCCCCGACCGCCGGCCCGCTCCCCGCCTGGGGCTGGCGCACCCCCGCCGGCGCTCCGCACACCGAGGGCTTCACCACCCCGGCCGTGCACGCCTCCTACCTGCACCTGCACTGGGCGGGCGCCCCGCAACTGGCCGAGCGCCTGGTCGCCCGGGCCGCCGCGGGCCCGGGCGGGGGCCGGGGGACGCCCTGAGCGGACCACCCGGCCCCGGCCGCCCCGCCGCCCGTTCCACCTCAACGGCCGGCCGGCGTACCGCCGTTGACGTGCAGGATCTGCCCGGTCAGATGGCCGGCGGCCGGGGAGGCGAGATAGAGCGCCGTCCCCGCGATGTCCGCCGGTGTACCGGCACGCTTGTTGAGCGCGCTGGCGATGTTCGAGGCACGCCGCTCGGGGTCGAGACCGGTCCAGAAGAACTCGGTGTCCTCGACATAGCCGGGGGCGATCACATTGGCCGCGATCAGGTCCGGCCCCAACCGCTGGGCCAGTGTGAGGTTCCAGGCCTCCACGGCGGCCTTGGCCGCGCCGTACGAGCCGGAGCCGCCGCGGTGGGCCGCGATCGAGCCGAGGTTGATCACCGCGCCGCCGGGCACCAGCCGGTCGCGCAGGGCGCTGGTGACCAGGACGGCGGGGAGCAGCACCACCACACGCAGGCCCGGTTCGGCCTGGACGTCGCCACGCTCGACCTGCTGCGCACGCTGCGCCGCGCGGGGAGCCCGTACCGGCTGACCACCCGCGAGCCGGCGGACCGTTCGCTGATCACCGGCGGTGCCGTGACCCAGCGCGTCGACCGCGCCTGACGGGACGGCGGCAGGCCTTTCCCGGCGGGACCTTGCCCCCCGGGGAGCCGTTGGTGCGCGACCCCTTGTCAGTGCAATGTGACACGGCTAACTTGTGGCGCATCTTGTTTGATTCTGGGCTGACCTGATGGTTTTTCTGGCCCGTCCGGACCCCCACCCTCAGGAGTAAACATGCTCCCGCTACGCCGTTCGGGCTCCCGGGCCACCCGCGCCCTGCTCGCCCTGGCGCTCGCCCTCCCCGGGCTCGGCGCCGTCACCGTCCTGGACGCACCCGCCGCGCACGCCCTGGACAACGGCCTCGCCCTCACCCCACCGATGGGCTGGGACGACTGGAACAGCTTCGGCTGCAACGGCACCGAGGCCCTGGTCGAGGAGACCGCCGACTTCATGGCCTCCTCCGGCCTGCGCGACGCCGGCTACCAGTACGTCACGGTCGACGACTGCTGGATGTCCCGCAGCCGCGACGCCAACGGCAACCTCGTCCCCGACCCGCAGAAGTTCCCCGACGGCATGGCCGCCACCGCCGCGTACGTGCACAGCAAGGGCCTCAAGTTCGGCCTCTACGAGAGCCCCACCCTGCACACCTGCCAGGGGTTCCCGGGCAGCCTGGACCACGAGCAGCAGGACGCCCGGACCTTCGCCACCTGGGGCGTGGACTTCCTCAAGTACGACAACTGCCTGGCCAGCGACCCGTCCCAGCGGGTCGGCGACGAGAAGCTGCCGCTGGAGACCCGGGACGGCTGGATGCGCGACGCGCTCGCCGCCACCGGGCGCCCGGTCGTGCTCAGCCTCTCGCTGCAACCGCAGGCGCAGGGCGAGACCCCGTGGGTGTGGGGTAGGAGCGTCGCCAACATGTGGCGGATCGACGGCGACCGGGACAACTCCTTCGCCGGCCTGCTCCGGCTGGTCCACGACGACCTGGACAAGGCCCAGTACGCCGGCCCCGGCGGCTGGAACGACATCGACATGCTCGCCACCGGCAACGAGTCGAACCCGAACCCCGGCGAGTCGCTGACGTACGACCAGTCGAAGTCCGAGCTGTCGCTGGCCGCGGTGCTGGCCGCGCCGCTGATCTCCGGCGCCGACCTGCGCTCCGCCGCCACCGCCGCCGACCCCGGCGACCCGATCTCCTCGCAGTTCCTCGGCCTCTACCTGGACAAGGACGTGATCGCGGTCGACCAGGACGCGCTGGGCGTCCAGGGCACCGAGGTGTCCGATGACGGCGGGCTGGACGTGCTGCGCCGGCCACTGGCCAACGGCGACGTCGCGGTGGTGCTCTTCAACGAGAACAGCGCGCCGGCCACCATCTCCACCACCGCCTCCGCCGTCGGCCTGCCCGCCGACGCGGCCGGCTACCAGCTCAGCGACCTCTGGGCGCACACCGTCTCCACCAGTTCCGACGGCACGATCAGCGCCCAGGTGCCGGCCGGCGGCTCGGTGATGTACCGGGTCTCGGCGGCGCCGCTGACCGTCGCCCCGTCGCACGCGCTGGTCTCGCAGTCCTCCGGGCGCTGCCTGGACGCCTACGACAACCAGACCGCGCCCGGCACCAAGCTGGAGATCTGGGACTGCGACGGCGGTGCCAACCAGGCCTGGTCCGCCACCTCGGCCGGCGACCTGCGCGCCTACCAGGGCACCGAGTGCCTCGGCGCGGCGGGCGGCAGCTTCGCCTGGGGGACGAAGGCGGAGCTGGAACCGTGCGACGGCAGCGCCGGCCAGAAGTGGACGCTCAACCCCGACGGGACGATCACCACACCGAGCCAGTACGGGGTCTGCCTGGACGTCACCGGCGGCAACCTGCCGTCGGGGGACGTGAACGGCACGCAGGTGGAGGTCTACGGCTGCAACGGCGGCGCCAACCAGCGCTGGTCGCAGGAGTAGTCGCACGAGCGTTGGCCGGCCGGACCGAAGGCCGGACCGAGCCGGACCGCTGGACCGCTGGACGGCTCCGAGGACGGGCCAGCGGCCCGGCCTCGGAGCCGATTGACTCCCCCGGACGGGCGTGGTGGGATTCCCGGGCGCGGAGGGAGGAACCACATGGTCAGCGCCGGGAGCGACGTGCGGGTCGTGGTGGGGGTGGGAGCGAGCGGCGGTGTCGGCGCCGACGAACTCCTCGCACTGATCACCGCCGCGCTGGAGGAGGCCCGCCTGCCACTCTCCGCCGTCGCCCAGCTGGCCACCGTCGAGGCCCGGCTCGGCGAGCCCGGCCTGGTGGCCGCGGCGCGCAGCCTGGCGGTGCCCCTGGTCGGGCACCCGGCCGCGGCGCTGGCCGAGGTCGCGGTGCCGCACCCGTCGGCGGCGGTGCTGGCGGCCACCGGGACGGCGAGCGTCGCGGAGGCGGCGGCGCTGCTCGGCGGGCGGCGGCTGGTGCTGCCCAAGCGGAAGTCGGCCCGGGCCACGGTCGCACTGGGCACCGCCGTGGAGCCCGATCTGCGGCACCACGGCGACGCCGAGGTCCGCGCCCCCGGCCTGGTCGACCTGGCGGTGAACGTCCGCACCGGCACCCCGCCTGGCTGGTTGCGCGAACGGCTCGCCGCCTCGCTCGCCGACCTCGCCGCCTACCCCGAGCAGGGCGCCGCCCGGGCCGCGGTGGCCGCCCGGCACGGCCGTCCGGTGGCCGAGGTGCTGCTCACCTCCGGTGCGGCCGAGGCCTTCGTGCTGCTCGCCCGCACCCTGCGCCCGCGCCACGCGGTGGTCGTGCACCCGCAGTTCACCGAGCCCGAGGCGGCGCTGCGGGACGCCGGGGTCGAAGTACGGCGGGTGCTGCTCTCCCCCGCCGACGGCTTCCGGCTGCGCCCGGGCGCGGTCCCCGAGGAGGCCGACCTGGTGGTGATCGGCAACCCCACCAACCCGACCTCCGTCCTGCACCCGGTCGGCTCGCTGGCCGCGCTGGCCCGGCCCGGGCGCACCCTGGTGGTCGACGAGGCCTTCATGGACACCGTGCCGGGCGAACCGGAGTCGCTCGCCGGGCTACGTGAACTCCCGGGCCACGTCGTGGTGTTGCGCAGCCTGACGAAGACCTGGGGGCTGGCCGGACTGCGCATCGGCTACGTCCTCGGGCCGGCCGACCTGATCGCCGGCCTCGCCCGCGCCCAGCCGCTCTGGCCGGTCTCCACCCCCGCCCTGACCGCCGCCGAACTCTGCAGCGCCCCCGCCGCGCTGGCCGAGGCCGAGCGGGCCGCACGCACCACCGCCGCCCACCGCGCCCACCTGCTGGGCGGGTTGGCCGCCCTGCCGGCGGTCCGGGTGCACGGTGAGCCCGCCGCGTCGTTCGTGCTGATCGAACTCCCGGGTGCCACCGAAGTCCGCGCCCGTCTGCGCGACGGCGGCTTCGCCGTCCGCCGGGGCGACACCTTCCCCGGTCTGGGCCCGGACTGGCTGCGGATCGCCGTCCGTGACCCGGAGACGACCGACCGCTTCCTCGCGGCGCTGGCGACGGTCCTGCCCGCTGCCCGGAACCGGACCTGAGCCGGGGTGGTACCCGCCCCTGGTCGGGGCGGGTACCACCGCCGTGCTCAGGCGAGGACGGTCTGGACCGTTCCCGCGGCCACCGTTCGGCCGCCCTCGCGAACGGCGAAGCCGAGGCCGGGCTCCAGCGGGACGGGCTGGCCGAGGGTGACGGTCAGCTCGACCCTCTCGCCCGGCAGCGCCAACCCGACGCCCCCGGGCAGCTCGACGTCGCCGACCACGTCGCCCGTCCGCAGGTAGAACTGCGGGCGGTAGCCGCTGGTTTTCCGAGCGGCCCGAGAGCGCACCGGCAGTGTCGGCCGCAGCTGCCGGTCCGATCGCCCGACCGCACTCGCCGGACTGGTCGGTGCGGTCGGTGTCACCGTTCGACGGTGCGGTGACCTCCACGACCAGCAGGGTCTGGTCGGGCAGCAGCGGGCCCTCGGTCTTCGCCGCCAGCTCCGCGGGGACGACCGCGAGGTCGGGGAGGTAGTGGTTCTCGCTGCCGGGCGGATCGGGGTCACCCGACCCGGAGCGGCAGCCGAGCTGGCGCATCCGGGGGCCGATCTGCTCGCGGATCAGGTCGATGGCGTTCTCGTGGGCCCAGGTGCGAGGGACGCGCGTGATCACCCCTTCGACGATCTCGACGCGGTCACCCGCGATTCGTTCGACGGCGTACTTGAGAGCCAGCTCGGGATCCTCGACGTGCCGATAGCGGCTGGGGTTCGGTGACGTCACTCGTGGCCCCCGCGGAGGGATCGATGGCAGGCCGGATGCTCGTAGGCGAACGCTCCCCCGGACCGGGCCCGGGCGAGCGGCGGAGGGGCGCGCGACGCAGCGCTGCCCGCCGCCCCCTGGCGGGGGTGGCGGGCAGCGCGGGGGTCAGTCGCGAGGTCAGACCTGGCCGGCCTTCTCCAGGGCGGAGCAGCAGGTGTTGACCAGCAGGCGGGTCACCACGTAGGGGTCGACGTTGGCGTTCGGGCGGCGGTCCTCGATGTAGCCCTTCTTCTCCACCTCGACCTGCCACGGGATGCGGACCGAGGCACCGCGGTCGGAGACGCCGTAGGAGTAGACGTTCCACGGGGCGGTCTCGTGCAGGCCGGTGAGGCGGGACTCGATGCCGAAGCCGTACTGCTTGACGTGCTCCAGGACCTTCTCCTGGCTCTCACCGAGCGCCTCGCAGGCGGTGATGATCGCGTCGTAGCCCTCGCGCATCGCCTTGGTGGAGAAGTTGGTGTGCGCGCCGGCGCCGTTCCAGTCGCCGCGGACCGGCTTGGCGTCCAGGGTCGCGTCGATGCCGAACTCCTCGGCGGTGCGGTAGAGCAGGTAGCGGGCGACCCAGAGGTGGTCGGCGACGGTCAGCGCGTCGACCGGGCCGATCTGGAACTCCCACTGGCCGGGCATGACCTCGGCGTTGATCCCGCAGATCGCCAGGCCGGCGGCGAGGCAGCGGTCGAGGTGCAGCTCGACGATCTCGCGGCCGAAGACCTCCTCGGCGCCGACGCCGCAGTAGTAGCCGCCCTGCGGGGCCGGGAAGCCGCCCTCGGGGAAGCCGAGCGGGCGGGAGCCCTTGAAGAAGGTGTACTCCTGCTCGATGCCGAAGATCGACTCCTGGGCGGCGTACTTCTCGGCGATCGGGCGCAGCAGGGCGCGGGTGTTGGAGACGTGCGGGGTGCCGTCGGTCTCGTTGACCTCGCAGAGCACCAGGACGTTGTCGCCGCCGCGGATCGGGTCCGGGAACGAGGCGACCGGCACGAGCACCCGGTCCGAGGCGTGGCCCTCGGCCTGGCCGGTGGAGGAACCGTCGAAGCCCCAGGTCGGCAGCGTGTCAGCGGTGGCCAGGATCCGAGTCTTGGAGCGGAGCTTGGCGGTCGGCTGGGTGCCGTCGATCCAGATGTACTCGGCCTTGATAGCCACTGCGGTTACCTCGCAACACTTTGGGTGGTGGGTGCCCGCGTAGCGTCGCAAGCTGCCGTTTCCCCGTTGTTCCTCTTATGTAACCAGCGTGTGAACCGACTGTCCGAAGTGGCACCTTCACGCTCCGAGAGTGCCGGGACAGCGCCGGGGCCCGGCGGACGGTGCCGACGGGCCCCGCGTGGTCAGTGCCGGTGGGCCGCCGCGCGGCGTCGGCGGGTGAGCCAGAGGGCGCCACCGCCCGCAGCGAGCAGGGCCGCTCCGCCGGCGGCCAGCGGGACGGTGCCGCTGCTGCCGGTGAAGGCGAGCGCCGAGGTGTTGGCCGGGTGGGCCGAGGCGGAGGGGTCGGCGGGGCTGGTGGAGGAGGCCCCGGCGGCGGGGGCGGAGGTGTCCGCGACGGGCTGGCCGCTCGCCCCGGCGCCACCGGTCGTGCCGATGCCGCCCGAGCCCGAGCCCGCGCCCGAGCCCGCACCCGTGCCGCCGCCCGAACCACCGCTGCCCGAACCACCGCTGCCCGAGGTGGGCAGGGACGGGTCCGTCGCGCCCGGCTTGGCGCAGCTCACCCCGGCGACCGTGATGGTGCCGTCCACCTTGGCGACGTTCAGGCTGAGCGGGTTGACCGCGATGCTGACCTGCAGGGCCGAGGCCGCGGCGGTGGTCGAGGTGGTGGTGCGCCTGGAGAACTCGACGTCCACCGTGCCGACGCCCGGGACGGCGACGTGCGTCGGCCCGTACACGCTGAGCGTGATCGGGCGGCCCAGCACGGTCGCCTTGATCGGCGAGGTGACCGTCGCGGTGGGCGCGCCGTTCACCGGGCAGTCGGCCTCGGCGCTGAGCGCGTCCAGGCCGAGCAGCGTGGTGAGCGGCAGGCCGGGCGCGTGCAGCTCGGCGTTGACCAGCTGGACGGAGGCCTCGGCGCCCTGGGAGTCGACGTGGGTGAGGGACTTGCCGACGTCCGCGTGCAGCAGGTTGACCGGGCCGGGCTGGGCCACTCCGGCCACGTTCGCGGTGAGCATCGAGCCGTCCTGCTCGGCCGGCGACTGCACCTTGTTCAGCGCGACGTCCACCGGGACGTCCACCGCGTTGTTCAACAGGCCCACGTCCAGGGCGAGTTCGGCCGTGACAGCACTGGCGGAGCCGGTCGCGCCGGGGCCGCTGTCGGCGTGCGCCACGGTCGGCAACGGCAGCCCGAGCGCCACCGCGGTGGCCGCCGCGGCGACGGCCACCGCGGTGCGCGCGGAGGGCCGGAACGTGAGCATGGATGGAACGGATGACATGACGGGAAAACCCCCACAGAGAAACTGATGGCAGAGCGCACCGCGAAGCACCCCGCACCGGGCGGGGGCGTGACCCTCTGTCGCGCGCGGCGCAGGGCCGGGGAAGTGGCCTGCGCTCTCAACTGCCTTTATTCTCTTCGTACTTCTCTAGTCCCATGGGCAACTCCGGCCTCCTGTTCACTCGTTGGAGTGATAAGAGGCCGGAATCACTCTCAGTCGCTGCTCGGATGGGTGACCGCGCTGGTGTTCACGAAGAGCCCGGCGAAGGCGGCGACCGAGGAGGTCAGCGCGGGCACGGCGTCGACGTGCCGCGGATAGCAGAGGATCGCCACCCCGGCCGAGGCGGCGGCGAGCAGCGCGGCCACCCCGCAGGCGGTCCAGGCCCACGGGGAGAGCCGCGGACCGGGGTTGACCACCGCGCCGAGCATCGCGGCCACCAGTGCGGAGACGACCTGGGTGAGGTTGGGCAGGCCGCCGTCGCCGTCCCAGGCCAGCACGCCGAGGAAGACCATCAGCAGTGCGAAGCCGACCGCGGCCAGGACGGGGGCGGAGGTCGGGTGGGCGGCCGGTGCGGCGGCACCGACGGGGGCCACCGGAACTGCGGAAGGCGCCGAAGGTACGGGTGCCGCGGGTGCCGCGGGTGCCGTGCGGGCGCCGGGTTTCGGTGCCTGTTCGTCCGCCATCGTGGATGTCCCCTCGGTCAGGGCAGTCGCCAGTCCACCGGCTGGCCGCCCTGACGCGCCAGCAGCTCGTTCGCCCGGCTGAACGGCCGGGAGCCGAAGAACCCGCGGTCCGCGGACATCGGGCTCGGGTGCGCCGACTCGATCGCCGGCACCTGGCCGAGCAGCGGGCGCAGGTTGCGCGCGTCGCGCCCCCAGAGGATCGCCACCAGCGGCCCACCACGCGCCACCAGCGCCCGGATCGCCTGCTCGGTGACCTCCTCCCAGCCCTTGCCGCGGTGGGCGGCGGGCTTGCCGGGGGCGGTGGTCAGCGCGCGGTTGAGCAGCAGCACGCCCTGCCCGGTCCACGGCGTCAGATCGCCGTTGCCGGGCGGCGGGTAGCCGAGGTCCTGGCCGTACTCGCGGTAGATGTTGATCAGACTGCCGGGGATCGGCCGCACCTCGGGTGCGACCGAGAAGCTCAGGCCGACCGCGTGCCCGGGTGTCGGGTACGGGTCCTGACCCACGATCAGCACCCTGACCTCGTCGAACGGCTGCTGGAAGGCCCGCAGCACGTTGGGACCGGACGGCAGGTAGGTCCGGCCGGCGGCCAGCTCGGCCCGCAGGAAGTCGCCCATGGCGGCGATCCGCCCGGCGACCGGTTCCAGGGCCTTGGCCCAGCCGGGTTCGACGATCTCATGCAGGGGACGCGGTGCCATGCCGCCCAGCCTAGCGGCCCGGGCTCACCCGATCGGCCCCACCCGATCACCGACCACGGCTCACCCGATCGGCCGACCCCGGAGCACCACCAGCTTCGGATCGGCCAGCACCCGGACGTCGGCCCGCGGGTCCTCGGCGTACACCACCAGGTCGGCGGCGGCGCCCTCGGTCAGCCCGTCCCGGCCGAGCCACGCCCGGGCGCCCCAACTCGCCGCCGAAAGCGCCTCGTTGGGCGACAGGCCGGCCTTGACCAGCTCGGCCACCTCCTCGGCGACCAGCCCGTGCGGGAGGGAGCCGCCGGCGTCGGTGCCGACGAAGATCGGCACGCCGGCGTCGTGCGCGGCGCCCACGGTGTCGTAGCGGCGCTCGTGCAGCCGGCGCATGTGGGCCGACCAGGCCGGGAACCTGACCTCACCGCCGTCGGCCAGCTTCGGGAAGGTGGCGATGTTGACCAGGGTCGGCACGATCGCCACCCCGCGCTCGGCGAAGGTCGGGATCAGCTCCTCGGTGAGGCCGGTGGCGTGCTCGACGCAGTCGATCCCGGCGGCCAGCAGGTCGGGCAGCGAGGTGGTGGCGAAGCAGTGCGCGGTGACCCGGGCCCCTTCGGCGTGCGCGGCGGCGATCGCCCCGCGCAGCGCGTCGGCGGGCCAGCAGGAGGCCAGGTCACCGAGGTCGCGGTCGATCCAGTCACCGACCAGCTTGACCCAGCCGTCACCGCGCCGGGCCTCCTGGACCACGTACCGGGTCAGCGCGTCCGGCTCGATCTCGTGCGCGTAGTTGCGGATGTAGCGGCGGGTGCGTGCGATGTGCCGGCCGGCCCGGATGATCCGCGGCAGGTCCTCGCGCTCGTCGATCCAGCGGGTGTCGGCGGGCGAGCCGGCGTCCCGGATCAGCAGGGTGCCGGCGTCGCGGTCGGTGACCGCCTGCTTCTCGCTGGTGGCCGGGTCCACCGCGCCGTGCGCGTCCAGGCCGACGTGGCAGTGCGCGTCGACCAGGCCGGGCAGCACCCAGCCGGCGACGGTCCGCACGTCCCGCGCGCCGGCGGGCCGCTCGAAGGTCACCCGGCCGTCGACCACCCAGAGTTCGTCCCGGACGTCCTCGGGTCCGACCAGCACCCGACCCGTGATGTGCAGCACCGCGCCATCGCTCATGCCAGAAACTGTACCGACGCGCGGCACCCCGCCCGGCGCTGGTCCGTGGTCCGCTGTTCGCTCGCCCGCCAGCTGTGGGTCGGGCGCTGGCCACCGGGCTTCGGCAGGGTCCCTGGTGAGCAAAGTTGGCTATACAACTCTCCCTCCAGACCTACTCAGAAGGGCGATCACATGGAGCTGTCCCCGTACTGGCTGCGTGACAACTGCCCCTGCCCGGACTGCCGCGACCCGCGCAACGGCCAGAAGCTGTTCCAGATCACCGACCTGCCCGAGGGACTCGCGATCAGCGCGAGCACCGAGCGGGAGGAGCACCTGGAGGTGCTCTGGAACGACGGCCACCGCTCCCGCTACCCGCTGGCCTGGCTGGCCGCCCCGGCCGAGGGCGACCACCGCACCGAGGCGGACAAGCGGCTCTGGGTCGCGGCCGACTTCGCCTCCGGGATCCCGGAGGCCGACTGGGCCGACTACCTCGCCGACCTGGCCGAACGGGCCGCCGTGCTGCGCGCGGTGCGCCGGTTCGGCTTCGCGGTGCTGCGCGCGGTGCCCACCGAGGAGCGCCAGGTGCTGCGGGTCGCGGAGACCTTCGGCTACGTCCGGCGGACCAACTACGGCGAGCTCTTCGACGTCCGGGTCGAACCCGACCCCAACAACCTGGCCTTCACCAGCGTCGCGATCGCCCCGCACACCGACAACCCGTACCGCGACCCGGTGCCCACCCTGCAGCTGCTGCACTGCCTGGAGAACGCGGCGGTCGGCGGCGACTCCGGCCTGGTGGACGGCTTCCGCGCGGCGGACCTGCTGCGCGCCGAGGCGCCGGACGCCTTCGCCGTGCTCACCCGGACCCCGGTGCCGTTCGGCTTCCGCGACCGCGGCACCGAGCTGCGCGCCGACCGGCCGCTGATCGACGTCGACCCGCTCGGCCGGATCCGCGAGGTGCGGTTCAACAACCGCTCGACCGGGACCCTGCGGCTGCCCGCCGCCGAACTCGACGCCTTCTACGCCGCCTACCGGCGGTTCGCCGCCCTCACCCTGCGCCCGGAGCTCCAGCTGGAGTTCCGGCTCGACCCGGGCGACTGCCTGGTCTTCGACAACACCCGCCTGCTGCACGCCCGGACCGCCTTCGAACAGGACGGCCACCGCCATCTCCAGGGCTGCTACGCCGACCTGGACTCGCTGGCCTCCACGCTCGCCGTGCTGGAGCGCCGGGTCACCGTGCTGGACACCCTGCAGGACCTCTTCGAGGGCGAGGGCGCCGGCGAGTACCTGGGCGAGGCGGTCAGCATGGCCGAGCACATGCTGCAGGCCGGCGTGCTGGCCGAACGGGCCGGCGCCCCGGACGAGTTGGTCGCTGCCGCGCTGCTGCACGACGTCGGCCACTTCCACGGCGCGGTCACCGGACGGGAGTTGATGACCGGAACGGACAACCGGCACAGCCACACCGGTGCGGACTGGCTGACCCAGTGGTTCGGGCCGGAGGTCACCGAGCCGATCCGGCAACACGTCGCCGCCAAGCGCTACCTCTGCGCGGTGGAACCCGGTTACCGGGAGAGCCTGTCGGAGGCCTCCGCGTACACCCTCCAGGTGCAGGGCGGCCCGATGACCGCCCAGCAGGCCGCCGACTTCGCCCAACTTCGGGGTTCCGCCGAGGCGGTGGCGGTCCGGCGGTGGGACGAGCAGGCCAAGGCGGCCGACGTCCGCACCCCGGACTTCGCCCACTTCCGGCCGCTGCTGGCCCGACTGCTGGCCCGGTGAACCCGACGGTCGTCAGTCCTCTTCCCGCGCGTGCCGCGAGAGCGCCGAGGTGGCGAGCGAGTTGTGCACGCTGAAGGCCACCGTGCCGGGGAGGTAGCGGTCCTGCGACCACTCCACCGGGCGGCCGGTCGGGTCGGTGGTGCGCCGCCGCTCACGCAGCAGCGGCGCACCGCGCCGGCAGCCCAGCAGCTTGGCGTCCTCGGCGTTGGCGCTCACCACGTCGATGGTGTGGTCGGCGTCGGTGAACAGGATGCCGTGCTCCCGCAGCTGCTCGGTGTGCGAGACCACGTCCGGCGGCAACTGGGCCACCAGCGCGCCGACGTGGAACGGGTAGACGGTCCGCTCGACCATCACCGGGGTGCCCGAGAGGGTGCGCAGCCGGAGCGTCACGTACACCTCGGCGCCCGGCTCCAGTCGCAGCTGCTCGCACTCGGCGGCGTCGGCCGGGCGGCGGACCAGCGACTCCAGTCGGCCGCCCGGTTCCTCGCCCATCGAGCGCGCCCAGTGGGTGAAGCTCAGCAGCTCGGAGAAGCTCTGCACCCGGGCGTTGCCCAGCACCACCCGGCGGGTGCCGCGGCGCGAGGTGACCAGGCCGTCCGCGCGCAGCACGGCCAGCGCCTGCCGCACGGTGCCGCGTGACACGCCGTAGCGCTCGGCCAGCGCGCCCTCGGCGGGCAGCCGGCCGGCCTCGCCGTACGCGCCGGTCGTGATCGCCTCGCGCAGGTCGGCGGCGACCCGCCGGTACAGCGCACCGCCGTCCGCCGCGGCACCGGCGGGCGTGGCACCGCCCGCCCCGGGGGCGTCGTTCTCCGTCAAGGTGGTTCCCACCGGTCCCTCCCACGTCGGGTGTCCTGCGCGCGGATCGGAGCCGAGGACGCTCCGACCATAGCGGCTCCCCGCGAACGGTTCGCGCACCACATGGGCCGGTTTCCACCATCCGGACTCGACCGTTCCCGCAGCCGACCCCTGTTCTGGGCCGCCCGTTAACCTCCGCGTCACCAAGGTCCGGCGTACTTGCACCCGTCGGACGAAGTTGGCTGACCAACTTGGCCAATCCGCTCCGACCACACCCCACCTCAGACGGTTCCCCCGCACCTTGCCCGTGCGACCCTGCCGCACCTCGATCCAGGAGATCCTCCCGTGACCGTGCACCGTGCCCGCACTGCCGCCATGGCGGCCGTGCTGACCGCCGCCGCGCTCTCCCTCACCGCCTGCGGTTCCGCAAGCTCCTCCTCCAGCTCCAGCGGCTCGGGCGGCAGCAGCGCCGCCACCGCCACCTCCGCGGCCGCCTTCGGCGGCATGGACGCGCTGGTCGCCGCCGCGAAGAAGGAGGGGAACCTGCACGTCATCACCCTCCCCCGGGACTGGGCCAACTACGGCGCCCTGATGGACGGCTTCACGGCGAAGTACGGCATCAAGATCGAGGACGAGAACCCGGACGGTTCCAGCCAGGACGAGATCAACGCGATCACCTCGCGCAAGGGCCAGGACCGCGCCCCCGACGTGGTGGACCTCGGCAGCGCCTTCGCGATCAGCGCCTCCGCGCAGGGCCTGCTGGCCCCCTACAAGGTCGCCGACTTCGACCAGATCCCGGCCTCCATGAAGGACGCCACCAACGCCACGTACTACAACGACTACGGCGGCTACATGTCGATCGGCTGCGACGCCAAGAAGGTCGCGGTCTGCCCGAAGACCTTCGCCGACCTGCTGAACCCCATGTACAAGGGCATGGTCGCGCTGAACGGCGACCCGACCAAGGCCGGTGCCGCCTTCGGCGCCGTCTACGCGGCCGCGCTCGCCAACGGCGGTTCGCTGGACAACATCCAGCCCGGCATCGACTTCTTCGGCAAGCTGAAGCAGATCGGCAACTTCAACCCGGTCGAGACCACCCCGGCGACCATCCAGAAGGGCGAGACCCCGATCTCGGTCGACTGGTCCTACCTGAACGCCGGCTACACCGACCAGTTCGCCTCGCAGGGCATCCAGTGGCAGGTGTCGATCCCCTCGGACGGCAGCTACGCCCAGTACTACAACCAGGCGATCAACAAGTACGCGCCGCACCCGGCCGCCGCCCGGCTGTGGGAGGAGTACCTCTACAGCGCCGAGGGCCAGAACGGCTTCCTCAAGGGCTACGCCACCCCGGCCCTGTACGACAGCATGAAGACCGCCGGCACCCTGGACCCGACCCTGGTCGCCAAGCTGCCGGTCGTCACCAAGCCGTTCACCACCTTCCCGACCGAGGCCCAGACGGACGCGGCGAAGAAGGTCGTGACCGAGAACTGGGCCAAGGCGATCGGCGGCTGACGAACACCATGAACGACGCGGCTCCCACCCCGGTGCCGTCCCCCGTCGCCACTGGGACCCTCAGTGGCGGCGCGGGGGCCGTCAGCACCGCGCTCCCCTCCCCCACTCCGGCCGGTCCGGCCGGCCAGACCGGCCGGAGCGCCGCCAAGCGGCCCGGCCGCGGCCGGCGCGGCGGTGCCTGGCTGGCCACCGTCCCGCTGCTGGTCTTCTTCGCGATCGGCTTCGGTCTGCCGGCCATCGCGATCGCCATCGGCGCGTTCACCACCTCCAGCGACGCGCCCGGCGGCGGTGGCGCCTTCACCACCGCCAACCTCACCGACTCGCTCCAGGGTGCCTACCTGACGGCCCTGCTCGGCAGCGTCAAGCTCTCCGCGCTGACCGCCCTGATCGGCACCGTGATCGGCCTGCCGCTCGCCCAGGCGGTGGTCACCTCCCGCTTCCGGCTGTTCCGCGAGGCGGTGCTCTCCGGCTCCGGCGTGCTGGCCAACTTCGGCGGCGTGCCGCTGGCCTTCATGTTCGTCGCCACCCTCGGCAACGCCGGTGAGGTGACCCAGAAGTTCCACCTCACCCAGCACGGCTGGAGCCTGTACACCTTCACCGGGCTCTCGGTGGTCTACCTGTACTTCCTGGTCCCGCTGATGATCCTGACCATCACCCCGGCCCTGGAGGGCCTGCGGGTGCAGTGGCGCGAGGCCGCCGCCAACAACGGCGCCACCACGCTGCAGTACTGGCGCCACGTCGCGCTGCCGATCCTGCTGCCCTCGCTGCTGGGCGGCTTCGTGCTGCTGTTCGGCTCGGCCTTCGCCGCCTACGCCACCGCCGCCGCGATGGTGGGCGCCTCGGTGCCGCTGATCAGCATGCAGATCGCCAACGCGCTCTCCGGCAACGTGCTGGTCGGCCAGGGCAACCTGGCCCTCGCGCTCGGTCTCGACATGATCGTGGTCGCCTGCCTGGTCATGGCGATCTACCTCCCCCTCCAGCGCCGGAGTGCCAAGTGGCTCAGCTGACCTCCCGCCCGACCACCCGGTCCCGGTTCGGCCGGCCGCGCCTGGGGCGCGGCGCGGTCCTGCTGGTCGGCGCCGTCTACTTCCTGGTGCCGCTGGCCGCCTCGGTGCTGTTCAGCGTCGACAACCCGATGACGCACACGATCAGCCTGCGCGCCTACACCCAGCTGCTGGGTGCCCCGGGCTTCCTGCCCGCGCTGCAGCTCAGCCTGGAGCTGGCCGTCGCCACCGTGGCGGTGCTGCTGCTCCTGCTGGTGCCGGCGATGATCGCGGTCAAGCTCGGTGCGCCCCGGCTGGGCCCGGTGATCGAGTTCGTCTGCTCGATGCCGCTGGTCGTCCCGGTGGTCGCGCTGACCACCGGCATCATCGGGGTGCTTCGCTGGGGTCCGGACTACCTGATGAACACGCCGTTCTTCCAGACCCTGAACGCGATCCAGAACCCCAGCTTCCCGATCGTGCTGGTGATCGCCTACGTGCTGATGGCGCTGCCGTTCGCCTACCGGTCGATCGACGCCGGGCTGCGCGGGGTGGACGTCAAGACGCTCGTCGAGGCCGCCCGCAGCTGCGGCGCGAGCTTCCCGCGCGCGGTCTTCTCGGTGGTCGTGCCCAACCTGCGCACCGCGCTGCTGAACGCCTCGGTGCTCACCGTCGCCCTGGTGCTCGGCGAGTTCACCACCGCCTCGATCCTCGGCTTCACGCCGTTCTCGGTGTGGATCAGCTCCAACGGCAAGAACGACGGCCAGATGTCGGTCGCGGTCTCTATCCTGAGCCTGCTGATCGTCTGGATCGTCCTGCTGCTCATGTCGGCCGCCGGCCGCGAGCGGCACAGCCGCAAGACCGGCTGATCCCCCAACGTTTCACCCCCATCCAGGAGTTCACCGCCATGACCACCTCCCAGCTCACCGCCCCGGCCGGCGGCTCGCCGCTCCACCCGGGCAGCGCGACCGTCGAATTCCGTTCGCTGCGGCGGACGTTCGGCAGCACCACGGCGCTCGACGGCCTCGACCTGACCGTGCGACCGGGCGAGCTGCTCGCCCTGCTCGGCCCGTCCGGCTGCGGCAAGACCACCGCGCTGCGGATCCTGGCCGGCTTCGAGACGCACGACTCGGGTGAGGTCCTGGTCGACGGGGAGGACGTCACCCGGACCCCGGCGCACAAGCGCGACGCGGGCATGGTGTTCCAGTCCTACAGCCTCTTCCCGCACCTCAGCGCCGTCGACAATGTCGCGTTCGGGCTGCGGATGCGCGGCCAGGGCAAGGCCGAACGGCGCACCCGCGCGCTGGAGTTGCTGGAGCTGGTCGGCCTCGGACAGCGCGCCGAGCACTTCCCGCACCAGATGTCCGGCGGCCAGCAGCAGCGCGTCGCGCTGGCCCGCGCGCTGGCCCTGCAGCCGCGGGTGCTGCTGCTCGACGAGCCGCTCTCCGCGCTGGACGCCAAGGTCCGGCTCACCCTGCGCGAGGAGATCCGGCGACTGCAGCAGGAGCTCGGCATCACCACCCTGTTCGTGACGCACGACCAGGAGGAGGCGCTGTCGATGGCCGACCGGGTCGCGGTGCTGCGGGCCGGGCGCCTGGAGCAGTGCGCCACGCCGTCCGAGCTCTACGCCCGCCCGGCCACCGCGTTCGTCGCGGAGTTCGTCGGCACGATGAGCCGGATCCCGGCCGTCCGCGCCGCCGAGGGCGTCGAGGTGCTCGGCCGCCGGCACGCGGTGGACGGCGAGCTGCCGGCCGACGGCGCGCTGGACGTGCTGGTCCGCCCGGAGAACGTCGGCCTGACCCCCGGCGGCTCCGCCGTGGTCACCGGCGCCAGCTTCCTCGGCGCGGTGACCCGGCTCACCGTCACCCTCCCCGACGGCACCCAGGTCAAGGCCGACCTGCCGACCGACGAGGCCGCCCTGCTGCCGGTCGGCGGCACGGCCGAGGTCACCCTGCCCGACCGTCCGGTCCTGGTGGACCGCCGCGTCACGGCCGGGCAGTGATACGGCTGATGACCTTTCCCATCCTCCCCTCCGCCGTCCTGTTCGACATGGACGGCACCCTGGTCGACACCGAGCACCTGTGGTGGCAGGCCACCGCCGAGGTGGCGGCCGAACTCGGCTACCAGCTGGGCGAGTCGGACCTCCCCGAGGTGCTCGGGCAGGCCGTCGAACACACCGCGGCGCACCTGGACCGGGTGGTGCCGGGCTCCCCGGGCACCGGCGAACTCGCCGACCGGCTGGGCGAGTTGTTCCTCTCCCGGGTCGCCACCCAGGTGGTGCCGCGACCCGGCGCGCTCGACCTGCTGAGCGCGCTGCGGGACGCCGCGGTGCCCACCGCGCTGGTCTCCGCCTCGCCGCGCGAGGTGGTCGACCTGGTGCTGGGCACCCTGGGCCGCGAGTGGTTCACGGTGACGCTGGCCGCCGAGGACACCGCACGCACCAAGCCCGAGCCCGACCCGTACCTGGCCGCCGCCGCCCGCCTCGGCCTGGACCCGGCGGTGTGCGTCGCGGTCGAGGACACCCCGACCGGCGTCGCCTCCGCCCACGCGGCCGGGTGCGCCGTGCTCGCGGTGCCGTCCACCGTGCCGATCGCCGCGGCGCCGCGGGTGACGCTGCTGGACAGCCTGGTCCACGCGGACCTGACGCTGCTGGGCAGCCTCACCCTCGCCGACCCGACCCTCGCCGGCCCAGCAGAATAGCCACCATGCCCTATCTCCTGCTCGCCCTCGCCATCGCAAGTGAGGTCTGCGCCACCAGCTGCCTCAAACTGACCGACGGATTCAGCCGGCTGTGGCCGAGCGTGGGGGTGGGGATCGGCTACGTGCTGTCCTTCCTGCTGCTCGGCCAGGCCCTGAAGCACATCCCGGTCTCGGTCGCCTACGCGGTCTGGTCCGGCGCGGGCACGGCGGCGGTCGCCGCGATAGGCGTCGCCGCGTTCGGCGAGCACCTGGGCAAACCGCAGCTGATCGGGATAGCGCTGATCATCGCGGGCGTGATCCTGCTGAACCTGCGCTCCTCGCACTGAGACCCCGTTGCCCGGTGAGCCGGCCCCCGCACGCCCGCGGGGGCCGGCTCACGGCGTCGTACCGGCTCACCGCGGTGCACCAGCCGATGACGCGGGCCACCGGTTCGGGCCGCCAATCGACGCACGCCACCTCGGCGCCACCGGGGTGCCGGGCGTAGCGGTAGCGCCCGGATCGCCCGCGGGCCCGGGACCGGTCGCTCAGGCGAAGCGGGAGCTGGGGACCGGGCCGGCGGAGCGGACGCGGTCGCGGGGGCCGGTGAGCCAGCTGCCACGGACCCGGGCGGCGAACGAGGTGAGCAGCTCGTCGGGGTCGGCGGGGGTACCGCCGTCGCCGGGATCCGGCTCGACGGAGGCGGTGGAGATCGCCTCGGCGAGGTCCTCGGGAGAGCGGTCGTCCGCCGGCTTCGGGTCGGCGGTGAAGGGCGGGCCGGGCTCCCACGGCGCGATCACGGTCTGCACCAACAGGGTGGAGACGTCGGCCGGGACGACCGGGGGCGCGGTCCAGCACGTCGCGTGCTCGTACAGGACCTCGCCCGGGGCGCGGTCGCGCAGCCGGCCGACCAGCTCCTGGTCGCAGGCGTTGAGGTCGTAGGCGACGACCAGCGCGTCCGGGGTACCGGGACGGTAGGGCACGGCGGGCAGGCCGAGCAGCCGGGCCGCGGCCAGGCCCAGGGCCCGGCTGCCGCGGTCCGGGAGCAGCCCGACCGAGGTGGGCCGGCGGCCGGCGGCCGTCAGCACCGCGCGCAGCCGCTCCAGGCCGTACCGGCACGAGTCGAAGCTGTCCTGGAGGAAGGCCCAGCGACCGGTCATGCCCTGCTGGAAGCCGAACGGCGACAGGGTGGTGAGCAGGCCACCGGTGAGCGTGAAGTGCCAGCCGCGCAAGTCGGTCCGGTCGACCGGGGCGGCGTCCGTCGCGCGCGCGAGGATGCGGCGGATCCGGTCGGCGGCCGGCGCCCAGTTCTCGTCGGGTGCGGTGAGGGTGCCGAAGACCTGCCGGGCGAGGTCCAGCCGGCCGTTCATCAGCGCGTTGTGGACCAGGAGATAGCGGTCCGGCCAGTCGGCCGTCCGGCTCTCGTGCTCCTGGAGGAGGTCGACGGCGTCGGCGTGCCGTTCCCCGTCCTCCAGCGCGACGGCCAGCTCCAGCAGCGTCTGCCGCCCGGGGCGCAGCGCGAGGGACGCCCGGAGGGCCGGGACGGCAAGGTAGGGGACGCCGCGCTCGACGCAGGCGTACCCGAACTCGTAGAGCCGCGTGGCGTCCTCGGGGTGGGCGGCGAGCGCGGCCGAGGCCTCGGCCAGGTCGTCGAAGCCGGCTCCCCGGGCGAGCTTCTCCACCAGCGGCGCGACCTCGGCGGACGGCAGGGCGTCCGCCGCGATCCGCAGGGTCCGCATCGCGCCCTGCGGATCGCCGGCGTCGAAGAGCTCCCAGGCCCTGGCCAGCTCGGTGTTCATGGTTTCCCCCTCCTGGGACGGTCGCGAGCACCGCGTGTCAGGTGATCATGGAGGGCCGTCCGGGGCGCCGGCAAGCCGGTTTCCCGGGGAGGACCGACCGGTCCATGGACGCCGCCCACCATCCGCCGGTCGGTCCGAGCACTACTCCCGTTCCGCCGCGCTGCGTTCGACGCGGAACTCGTTGCCCTCGGGGTCGAGGAGCAGGGCCCAGCCGGTGCCGTCGGGGCGGCGGTGGTCGGTGTGGAGGGTGGCGCCGAGGGTGAGCAGGCGGTCGACCTCGGCCTCGCGGGGGGTGGTCGGTGGGCTGGAGGTCGAGGTGGAGGCGGTTCTTGACGGCCTTGCCCTCGGGGACGGGGATGAAGAGCAGTCGTGGGCCGCCGCTGCCGGGTGGTGGGGTGACGGCGAACTCGGGGGTGGTGGGGTCGTCGTCGTCCACGTCGACCGGCCAGCCGGTGACCTCGGACCAGAAGCCGGCCAGGGCGCGCGGGTCGTGGCAGTCGAAGGTGATGCTGCGGAGGAGGGAGGTCATGGTGGGCTCCAGGGTTACCTGGGGGTGAAGGTCCTTGACCATCCTGGCGGCCGTCACCCACCGGCGGCCCGGTTTGGCCGATTTCCGCCCTTCCGTCATATCGAGTTCATGTGCGATCCGTCGCGGAAGTTGGCCAGTCCATTGCAGAGTTGTCCAGCCAACTGACCCTCACTCAGCCCCACCGGCGGACAGGACACCCGTGGCCACAGGCAGCTCGATCTCCCTGAGCACCCCGACCACTCCCACCGAAGGCGACAAGCTCACCTTCCAGTGGACCACCGACGCACCGGACCCCAAGAACTGGATCGGCATCTACGACGGCACCCGCCAGCCGGGCAACGGGTCCTCCCTCCTCTGGCAGTACACCCCGGGCACCTCCGGCAGCCTCACCCTGGACACCTCGGCGCTCACCGGCGGCCCGTACACCGCGTACCTGCTGGCCAAGGACGGCTACGGCATCCTCGCCCAGACCGCGCCGTTCAGCTTCACCCCCAGGCCCGCGATCGTCCCGCCGCACAGCGCGGTGGACGCGCTGACCGCCACCCCGGTCGCGCCCGGCGCTGCGGTCAGCGTGAAGCTCGCCGGCCTGTGGTGCCGCCCGGCCGGCAACCCGGCGGGCAGCCCGAGCTTCCGCCGGGCGCCGGGCATCGGCGACTCCTGGCTGTCGGTCAGCGCGGACGGCACGGTCACGGGCACCGCGCCGGGACGCCCGCTGAACCGCCCGGCGCTGATCGCGGTCGCCGTCAAGGACAGCACCGGCGCCACCGACACCGTCACGGTCCAGATCCCGGTGGTCGACCCGGCGAAGGCCAAGCCGCGCCTCAAGGTGGCGAGTTGGAACCTCTGGGACGCCGGCACCCACACCACCGACGGCTTCGAGAAGCAGCTGCGGGTGATCCTCACCCAGGGCTGGGACGTGGTCGGTCTGCAGGAGACGGCCGGCACCAACGCCCAGGCGCTGGCCACCGCGCTCGGCTGGTACGCCTACCAGAGCCCGGGCAGCGTCGGCCTGCTGAGCCGCTACCCGCTCACGGACGTGACGCCGGCGACGGCCGCGCTGCCCGCCGCCGGAGCCACCGTGCAGCTGCCGGGCGGCCACCCGGTCCGGGTCTGGACGGCCCACCTGGACGAGAACTCCTACGGCCCGTACGCCGTCCAGGACGGCCAGAGCGCCGCCCAGGTGACCGCCGGCGAGACCGCCTCGGTCCGTTACCAGCAGGCACGGCGGCTGCTCTCGGCGATGGCGGCCGACCTGGTCGGCGTCGTCCCGGTGGTGCTGGCCGCCGAGCTCTCCTCCCCCTCGCACCTGGACTGGACGCCCGCCACCGCCGCCTCGCACGACGGCGCCGTGCTCGCCTGGCCGGTCACGGTGGCCGTGGAGGCCGCCGGCCTGACCGACGCGTTCCGCGAGGACCACCCGGATCCGGCCGAGCTCCCGGGCAACACCTGGTCGCCGACCCGCAAACAGCGCGGTGCCAAGCCCGAGCCACAGGACCGGATCGACTACGTCCAGTACGCCGGCCGCCTCTCGATGCAGGAGGCGCACACCATCGCCACCGGCTGGCCCGCGCCCGATCCGAACACCGCCGGCAACGGCTGGCCCTCGGACACCGCCGCCGCCGTCGCCACCTTCGCGCTCTGAAAGGTCCCGCCATGTCCGAGCTCAACCGCCGTACCCTGATGGGCGCCGCGGCCGCGGTCGGTGCCGCCGCCGTGGTCGGCCTGCCCACCGCGGCCCAGGCCGCCGCCCCCGCCACCGCGCAGCCCGACAGCCGGTCCAGGACCAAGCACAAGGGCGACATATCCGACGTCAAGCACGTGGTGATCCTGATGCAGGAGAACCGCAGCTTCGACCACTACTTCGGCACCCTCAACGGCGTCCGCGGCTTCGACGACAAGCAGGCGCTGCGGTTCCCGGGCGGCGACAGCGTGTTCCGCCAGCCGGACGCCGGCCGCAGCGACGGTGGCGTGATGCTGCCGTACCGGATGGACACCAGCAGGTACAACGCGCAGAACGCCGCCGGCCTGGCCCACGACTGGGCGACCAGCCACCAGGCGATCAACGACGGCGCGCTGAACAAGTGGGTGGCCGCCAAGGGCGAGCGCACCATGGGCTACTTCACCCGCGACGACATCCCCTACCAGTACGCGCTGGCCGACGCGTTCACCCTGTGCGACGCGTACTTCTGCTCACTGGCCGGCCCCACCGACCCCAACCGGCTCTACCTGTGGACCGGCACCTCCGGCCCGGGCGTGGACGGCACCACCGGCCCGTGGATCGACAACACCCCGGTCACCCAGAACCCGGTGGCCGACTGGACCACCTACGCCGAGCGGCTGGAGGCGGCCGGGATCAGCTGGCGGGTCTACCACAACCCGAGCGAGGACGACCGCACCGGCGACTACGACGACAACGCCCTGTCGTACTTCAAGCAGTTCCACGAGTTCCCCACCGACGACCCGCGTTACGTCAACGCGATGACCAAGTTCGACCTCACCGCCTTCGACCAGCACTGCAAGGACGGCAGCCTGCCCACGGTCTCCTGGCTGGTCGCTCCCTACCTGTTCTGCGAACACCCCAACGCCAGCCCGGACTACGGCGCCTGGTGGGTCAACTCCGCGCTGCAGTCGCTGATGTCGAACCCGGACGTCTGGGAGCACACCGTGTTCCTGGTGATGTACGACGAGAACGACGGCTACTTCGACCACGTGGTCCCGCCCACCCCGGAGCCGGGCACCGCCCACGAGTTCACCCAGGGCCGGGCGATCGGCCTGGGCAACCGGGTACCGCTCTGGGTGGCCTCGCCCTGGTCGCGCGGCGGCTGGGTCAACTCGCAGGTGTTCGACCACACCTCGGTGCTGCGCTTCCTGGAGGTGGTGACCGGCGTGCACGAGCCCAACATCTCCGACTGGCGGCGCACCGTCTGCGGCGACCTCACCAGCTGCTTCGACTTCCGCAAGCCGGACTACTCGATTCCCCGACTGCCTGACACCAACGCGCTGATGGCCAAGGCGGACGCGGCCGCCTCGCTGCCGCCGGTCGCGCTGCCGGCGCTCGGCGCCCAGTCGATGCCGAGCCAGGAGCGCGGCACCCGCCCGCACCGCCCGCTGCCGTACCGCCCGTGGGCCGACGTCGACGTGGACCGGGAGACCGGGAAGGTCACCTGCACGATGACCAACTTCGGCACGGTGGGCTTCAGCTTCACCGTCTACCCGAACATCGTGCAGCCGTTCGCGGGCACCCCGTTCACCGTCGCGGCGGGGAAGAGCGCGAGCTACGTCTGGGACGCCTCGACCACCGACGGCCGGTACGACTTCACCGTGCACGGCGCGGACGGCTTCGTGACCCGGTTCGCCGGGACGGTGATCCGCGCGGAGCAGGAGGACGTGCCCGTCCCGATCGTCTCCGCCGACCTGCGCGACCCCAAGCTGATCCGCCTGGAGTGCACCAACGACGGTGAGGGGGCGGTGAGTTTCACCGCCACCGCGAACGACTTCGGCGGCGGCCCGAAGACCGTCTGGGTGGACGCCGGCCGGACCGCGACCATCGACTGGCCGCTCGACGGCGACGGACGCTACGACGTCACGGTCACCGCCGGCACCGGGACGCGGTTCGCCCAGCGGTACGCGGGGACCGCGCACCAGGTCTGACATCGCACGTCGGGCACCCGTGAGAGCTCGGACGACCGGGCTCTCACGGGTTCGTGGTGCCCCCCGGCACCACGTGTCACGTGGACGCGCTACGAGACCTGGCCCGCCGCCGCCCGGTCCGCGGCGGCCTGGGCGTGCGCGGTGTACTTGCCCGTGAAGACGAACGGGACCACGAAGGCGAGCACCTGCACGGCGGTGAGCGCCGTGGCGTTGGAGTGGGCGCAGCCGACGATCAGGGCGCAACCGGTCGCCGAGGCGGCGAAGGCGGCGGCCCACACGCTGGTCAGGACCTTGTTGACGTGGATGAAGCGCGGCGCGTTCCAGAACTCCTCGGGAACCTGGGTGCGCGCGATGGCGAGCGTGAAGGGCCGGCCGACGGCGAGCGAGCCGAACGCCACGACCGCCAGCGTCCCGTTGGACAGGGCGCAGAGCCACCGGTGCAGACCCGACGTCGGATCGGCCACCGCGATCACGGCCATCACCACGAAGAAGACGCAGGTGGCGCTGGACAGCAGGTCGGCGCCGTGTTGGCGCACCTGGTTGACGAGCAGGACGACGGCGATGGCCGCCGCCGCGCACATCCCCAGCCGCCAGTTGAAGGCGCTCAGCGCCGCGTAGCAGATCCAGGGCGCGAAGCCGCGGACGTAGTTCACCTGAGTGATCTCCTTCGGAGACGTACGACATTCCAAACTTGGACGGTCATAGAATGACCGGTCAGAGCGAATCTGTCCAGGCTGACCTGTCGACTTGGTAGTAGAGTGAACGCATGAGCCTGCGCCACGCCGTCCTGGGCCTACTGGCCGAGACCCCCAGCAGCGGATACGACCTGCTCAAGCGGTTCGAGACCTCGCTCGCCATGGTCTGGCCCGCGAAACAGAGCCAGGTCTACGGCGAGCTCGCCAGACTCAGCGAGGCCGGCCTGATCGAGGTCACCGGCACCGGCGCCCGCAACCGCCGCGAGTACGGCATCACCGACACCGGGCGGGCCGAGCTGCAACGGTGGCTGACCGAGTCCGGCGGCGACAGCGCCTACCGCAGCGCCGCCCTCCTGCGCGTCTTCTTCCTGTGGACACTGCCTCGCGAGGAAGGTGCCGCCTACCTGAAGGAGTTCGCCCGCCGCAACCAGGACCGGCACACCTTCCTGGAGAGCCTGCGCGACGGGGCGGAGTGGGCCGGCGACCCGGCCCAGGTCTGCGAGTGGCTGGCCCTGGAGTTCGGGATCCGCAGCTCCCAGACGGCCGGGCAGTGGGCGGACTGGGCGGCCGGGAAGCTGACCGAGCACCTGTAGGCCGAGCGGGATCGTCGACGAGCACGGCCGCCCCGCCGCGGGACCGGCCGGCGGGGGTTTGCGGTGCCGGGCCGGAAACAAAACCCGCGACACCTCGGACGATCGTCTGTAGGCTCCCCGCCGTGATCCAGGACGGTGAGTCGATGCGGGGCGGCCTCTCGGTGGTGCGCCGTGAAGGCGAGACCATCCGCCGGCCCTGGCGCGTGTGGACCCCCGCGGTGCACGAACTGCTCCGCCACCTGGAACGGGTCGGATTCCCCGGCGCGCCGCGCGTCCTGGGCACCGGCCCCGACGGGGGCGAGGAGGTGGTGTCGCTGTTGCACGGCGAGGTCGGGCTGTACCCGTGGCCGCGAGCACTCCTCGCGGACGAGGGCGTGACCGCGCTCGGACGGTGGCTGCGCGACTACCACGAGGCGGTACGCGACTTCCGGCCCTCGCCGCGGGCCGTGTGGTGCGACGGCGGCGCCCACTGGCGTCCCGGTCTGATCATGCGTCATGGAGACCTCACCAGCTGGAACTCGGTCTGGGCGGACGACCGGCTGGTGGGTTTCATCGACTGGGATCTGGCCGTTCCCGGCGAGGCCCTGGAGGATCTCGCGCAACTGGCCTGGTACGGCGTGCCGCTACGGCTTCCCGAGCGCCAGCGCAGGGTCGGCTACGGCGAGGCCGGCGCACCGCTCGCGCGACGGCTCCAACTGCTGTGCGCCGCCTACGGCGCGGACCCGGCCGACGTCCTCGACGCGCTGGCGCGGCTGCAACGTGACGAGGCCGAGCGGATCGCGCGCCTGGGCGTACTCGGCGAGGACCCCTGGGCCTCGTTCCTGCGGCAGGACTTCGTCCCGGAGATCGAGGAGGAACGCGCCTGGGCACTGGCGCGGCGCGAGGAGCTCCTCGGCCACGTGTAGCGGTCCGTCGAGTCACGAGTTCGTGGTCCGACAGCGCACGGCGACCGGACGCGACGCCCTCGACCCACGACGCCCGCTGACCGTCCTCGGCCTCACGTGATCACGAACCGGACGTCACGCGACTCCACCGAAGCCTTGGCTGCGGGGGCTTGGAGCATCTCTTGATCACGGAAGTGGCACCTGATGAGAGGGGGCGGGATCAGCCGTCGTAGTCCGCGTCGGTGTTGTTGGAGAGACTGCCTTGAAGCAGCGGGGCGGGGCTCAGCTGCCAGGCGCCGGTCTGCGGGTTCCGGCGGTACTCCTGGACCAGGTAGCTCAGTGCGTCCGGTACGTCTTCGAATCCGAACTGATCGCCGTTGCCCAGCATCTGCACCTCGAACCGCAGGACCCTCCCCTCTTCGAGCACCATGCGCTTGACGTGGCTCTCGACGTCCCGCTCGAACCGCTGGTTGAGGCTGTTGCTCATGGGGACGAGATTGCGCGGTTCAGCGGGGCCGTGGAGATGGTGGTTGAGGAGGTGGCCGCGAATGGCGCCGAGTCCCCAGGCACCGCCCTCCGGTTCGAAGCCTGTCTGCCCGGCTGGTGGCAGCAGGGTGAGCGGGTTGGCGACCATCGAGCTGCCCATCTCGACGGCGACTGTGCGGCCGTCCTCGTCGACGTCGTAGAAGGCGCCGGTCGTGAACGTGACGGCCGTGCGGGGCAGATCGGCGAGTGAGGAGGCGCCGTGATGCTGGGTTTCGTACGTGCTGACGGCCCGGTGTGCCGTCTCCAGTACTTCGCTGACCACCTGTCCGTACTCTCTGGTCCAGGGGAACCTCAACTGGTTCCACAGGGTGGCGAGTCCGGGGTCGTGATTTTTCTCATCGGCGTGGTCGAAGTCGAGTGGATCGTTCGGTGCGGGAGCGTCCCCCGTCTGGTCGATCAGGTAATTCACGTTTCCGTTCTGATCGATCTCAACCTTCTGCTCGTAGCCGTCGAGCCTCCTCGTGCCGTCGTCCTCGAGCTCGATGACGTGACAAGTGATCCCCGCAGGAAGGGGATTCGCGGGGTCGCCTTCCACCTTGACCGAGTAGTGGAAGGTGCCACGATCGTTGTAGACCATTTTCTTGAGGGGTTCCTCGACCACACGGCTGTGCATGGTGTTGAGCCGCTTCGAGAATGGCGCGAGGTTCTGCGGGCTGGCCGGGCCGTGGAGGTGTGCGTTGAGGAGGTGCCCTTCCACCGCTCCACCGAGTCCGGCATAGGTGCCGGCGGTCGCGTCGGAACCAGCGGCGCCTCTCAATGTCAGTGGGTGGGCCACCACAGACGTGCCGCGGGGCACTCCCCCCGCCATCACAACTGGGCCGAACTGAACCTGGGTCTCCGGAACGTTCTCGATCTCCCCGAACCTGTTGCTGAGTGCCTGCTGCACCTCGCCCATGCCACTGCTCCAGCCGTTCGACAGCTTCTGGTAGGTCAGCAGGATCTGGTGGACGTCCACCGCGGTGAGCTGCTGCGGCTGCTGCACGGAGCTGCGCAGGGTGGCCCAGTCCCGCAGCGGAGTGGTGTCGTTGGGGGCGGGGTCGTGGCCTCGCAGGAGCTCGATGCCTGGGGCTCGTTGCACCGCGGCTGTACCGGTGCTGGGGGCACGCTGGACGTGGCTGGCGTGCCCCGCGTCCTCGGCCTGCTCGGAGATGGGGCCGGAGGGGGCGGTCACGGGACCGGACATGACCCGCTGGGCGTTCGCTTCGGCTGCGCGTTCGAAGCTGTCGGAGGGGTCGGAGACCTGAAGCCCGTCGCCGTTGTCGGTTCCGGTGACGGGGCCTTGGCGTTGTTGGATGACGTGGGTGAGTTCGTGGGCGAGGGTGTGCTTGTCGCCTCCGCCGTTGCCGATGACGACGTGATTGCCGGAAGTGTAGGCCCGGGCACCGAGTTCAGCGGCGGAGCGCTGGGCGGTGGCGCCGGTGTGGAGGCGGACGTCGGAGAAGTCCGCGCCGAGGCGGGCTTCCATCTCGTGGCGGAGCGGTGTGTCCAGGGGCTTGCCCGAGCCGCGCAGGACGTCGTGGGCGGCGGAGCGTTGGACGGGGGCCGGCTGGGCCTGGTCATGGCCGCAGCCGGAGCCGTGCTGGTGCTGGGCCTGCTGGATCAGGTGGGTCACCGCGGTGTTCCCGACGGTGCGTTGCAGGGACAGGAGCATCGCGGGTGTCAGGTGCCCCGCCGGAGCGGGGTTTTGGGCCGCTGGTGCGGCGACACGACCAGGTGGTGAGACCGGCTGCTGTTCGGCGGGGCGGTCCGGGTCGTGCGCGCGCATGGTGGGCCTTTCTCGGCCGGCAAGGGGATAAGGTTCACGTCTACCGCCGGGCACGAGTGTGCGAGAAGGTCCGCCAGGACAGGCGAAAGGGCAGAAACCGGTGTCGTCGTCTTCTGGTTGCCCTTGACGATCACGATGTAGTGGGCCTTGCGACCGAGGAGGTACTCGGCGTGCTTTCCCACGTCACGCCCAGCCGCACCGGGCGAGGACGCCTGACGGGTCGTATCCATCCGCGTAGACGATGCTTGACCAGCCAGGTTCATCACACTTACGGTTCGGGGCACCACGAAGCCGCCGCACCGGCCGACGGCGATCCACGCCGTCCCGGACCGGCAGAAGGAGAGCCATCACCCCATGCCTACGCGCACTCTGACGCCCGGTTGGCGACAACTGGCCACCCTCACCGCCGGCGTGGTCGCCGGTGCGGTGGTGGCCGGAGGGGGATTCGCGGCGGCGGACGCCTCCGCGCCCCGGACCGACCGTCAGATCACCAACATGACCGACGAGGTGGCCAAGATCAAGGCGTACTACGGTGACACCGTCGACGCCAACGGCGAGCACTGGCCTTCCGCGACCAGCAACTACGCCCTTCAGGTCCGGGGCATCGAGTCCCAGGCCGAGAAGTACCTGACCCAGCAGAGTCGGCACAACCACGCCGAGAAGAAGGCGATCGTCCTCGACGTGGACGACACCTCGCTGTCCACGTACAACTACGAGTTGGAGACGACCTTCGTCTACAACCCGGTCAGCAACGCGCAGTACATCGCCACCAAGACCATGCCCGCCGTCTTCGGCATGAACCAGATGGCGACCTGGGCCCAGCAGCAGGGCTACACGATCTTCTACATCACCGGGCGTTCCGAGTCCCAGCGGGCCGCCACGGAGGCCAACCTCGCGGCGGTCGGCTTCCCCACCGCGGGCGACGCGAACCTCTTCATGAAGAACCCGACCACGCCCCCGCCGTACCTGAGCTGCGGCGCGACCTGCACCACCGACGAGTACAAGGCCGGTACCCGGGCCCATATCGAGAGCCTCGGCTACCACATCGTGGCCAACTTCGGCGACCAGTACAGCGACCTGTCCGGCGGCCACGCGCAGAAGGGCTTCAAGCTGCCCAACCCGATGTACTACCTGCCGTAACCGTCCCCGACGATCCGCGCCCGCCGTCAACCCGTGGCGGGCGCGGGCGCGGCCCGGGGGACGTCGCGCATGCGGCGGAGCTGATCGACGAGGGGCGTGGACCATGACCGACCACTGCTGCGAGGCGATGACGAACCGGGTGAACTGGTCCTGCGACCAGCACGACGACCCCTTCACCTGCCCGGACGCACTGATCCGCTTCAGCGCCAGGTTCCAGGAGTACGGGCTGATCATCCATGACGGCGGCGCGTCGAGCGTCGGGATCGACTTCTGCCCCTGGTGCGGACAGCGGCTCCCCGCGTCCCAGCGGGACCGCTGGTTCGACGAGCTGGAGCGTCGCGGGATCGATCCGTGGGGGGACGAGGTCCCTGCCGAGTTCCAGGACGGGGGCTGGCTCAATCCGCCACGCCGGGGGTGATGGCAGCCGTTGATCCACTTCTGCGGCCGGCTCCGGAAGCTGTCGTCGAAGTCCCACGCTCGCGACGGGGGTGGGACGAATGCGGGTCAGTCGCCCTGACCGGCGCTTCCCATCGGGCCGACCTTCACCGGGGAGCCGGAGCCGTCCGTGACGGGCGGCGTGCTGGCGCCCGGCCGGCTGAGGGTGACCGACTTCGTCTCGTCCGGCGGGGTCACCACCAGCCCGGTGACACCGACGCCCGAGCCGCCCGACGTGTTGGCCGTCATGCCCCCAGTGTGCTCACCCCGCCGAGCGGGCCGGCTGCCTCAGCGGGCCGCTCGCCATCGCTGTGCCTGTGCCATGAAGGCGGCGACGATCTCGGACTTCTCGGCGACGTAGCGGGCACGCTCGGTGGAGTACCGGCTGGCCGGAGCTTGCTTGATGCGGCCGTAACGACCGGCGGCGTCGCTGTCGGACACGAGGTAGTCACGAAACAGTCGGTACCGCTCGGGAACGGGGGAACTGGCCGCCAGGACGTGCAGATGGTGGGTCCGCTTGCCGCCCTCGACCTTTCGGAAGAAGAGGTGCTGCTCGTCATCGGCGAACGAGCCGGGACGGTACTCGTAGCCGAGCCGACTCAGAGCAGCCTGCCGGTCGAGTACCACGCCGACGTCGTCGACGACCACGAGCACGTCGATGGTCGGTTTGGCGCACAGACCAGGCACGCTGGTTGAACCGACGTGTTCGATGGCAAGCGCTTCGGGTAGCACCTGGGCCAGCAGAGCCCGCTCCGCGGCGAACTGCTCGGGCCATGCCGGGTTGTAGTCGACCACCTCGACCGTCCTGACCGCACCCGCGCTGTTCTCCACTCCGCCACCCTCTCACCTCGACCTGGACGCACCGGCGGTCCCAGCCCACTCACGCGATCGGACCGACCGCCGCTGAGGCATGTGAGACCACGGCAGCTTCACCCGAGTCGGGACGGTAGCAGTCCGGGACGGGCCGGATCACCTGAGACGACGAGCGGGTGCTCACCCGTCAGAGGGTCGGGAACGCGCCCGCCTTGACCCCGGCGACGAACGACGCCCAGGCGCCCGCCGGGAGCACCAGGGCGGGTCCCTCGGGGTCCTTCGAGTCACGGACGGGGACGACACCGGAGAAGTTGGGGGCCACCTCAACGCAGGAGCCGCCGTTGGTGCTGTAGCTCGACTTCACCCAGCTTGCGGCGCTCAACTCGACATCCATGCTGGAGATCCTTTCGGTGAAGCCCGCCGGCTTGCCGACTCTGTGAAACCCACCATCGTCCGGTCTCGCGTCGTCAGCAAGACCGCGCACATGGCGACCGCAACGGCCCGCCTGCGGATGGGCAGTGAACAGCCCCGGAAGACGAGAGCCTTACCGGGGCTGCAAGTTGGACTTCACAGGCTCGTCAGAGGGTCGAGAACGCGCCCGCCTTGACCCCGGCGACGAACGACGCCCAAGCACCCGCCGGGAGCACCAGGGCAGGCCCCTCGGGGTCCTTCGAGTCACGGACGGGGACGACACCGGGGAAGTTGGGGGCGACCTCAACGCACGTTCCGCCGTTACCGCTGTAGCTCGACTTGAACCAGGAAGCGCCGGACAGGTCTAGATTGGTCATGGGCTCAGTTCCTTTCTTGCGTTGCAAATCAGGTCAAGGGATGCAGCCTTCGATGGCGCTTCCACCTGTAGCTGATGGTAGGCCCTCTCCCATGCCCTAACAGTCTCGTCCTCCCTCACCACGTAGCCCTGTTGAACCGATTCGGTGTACCCGATCACTGACCGGTCGGCGAAGGTGAGCAGCGTCATGACAGCTCTGAACGGAACGTCCTCTGTCAGGCCATGCGGCACGATTTGAATGATCACATGGGGCCGACTCACCATGTCGGCCAAGTGATCAAGCTGAGTCCGCATGACAGCCGCACCCCCGATCGGCCGACGGATGCAGCTCTCATCCATGATCGCGTGAACGAGGGGCGGCACCCTCTTCCTGAGTAGCCGTTGCCGCGTGGCGAGGAACCTCACTCGCTCTTCTGCCTGTTGGGGTGTAGTACGCCCTCGTTCAACCGCCGCCGCTTCGAGTGCGGTGGCGTACTCCGGCGCCTGAAGAAGTCCCGGGATCACGTTCGGTTCGAAGATCCTGATCTCAGTGGCGCGTGCCTCCTGGGCAGCGTGCTCGGGGAAGCCTTCGAGAAACCCTTTGCGCCTGAGCCCCAACCACATCAGTTCGAGCGTCTGTCCTGTCCCTAAGGCAGCGTCAGCTGACTTTGCGAACTTCAGTGATGGAGACTTGCGCGCGACTTCCACGTTCGAGATGTAGCTACCCGAGTACTCCATAACGTCACCAAGCTCATCCTGTGACCATCCCCGAGCCTCACGTGACGTGCGGAGTTGTGAGCCGAAGCCGGCCAGCGGTGACGACTGAGGATCAAGCTTCTTGCGGTTCAATGATCAACTCCAACTATGCTTTTTCCATAGCGTAGTTGCATGGTTTCCCAATCGTACGGGACTCTGAACCCCCCTCCGGCAGCTCACCAGCCACCGAAGGGCGAGAGAACCTCGTACTGGCATCCATGAGGAGGTGAACTCCACCATTGGAAGGTCGAATTGAGACCGAAGATCAGCGCATGGCACGCGAGCTGCGCGCCCTGGCCCGATCCGCAATCCGGCAGCTCGAAGACGCATTCGAGCTGGCCGAACTGCCGCCGCTCCCGGGCCTCGGACGAATCACCCTGCTTCCCGAAGGCATTCACGTCGAACTGGGCGGTTGCAACGTTCGGACGGTTCAGGCGCTCACTGACTTCGTCCTGGAGCACGCCCGCTGCCTGGGCCGCATCCAACGCGGCCGGACCGTGCCCTCTGGGCTGGCCCAACTGCCCCATCTGTCAAGCAACATGAGGTCGATCAGTGGCCAAGAGCATGCTGACCATCCGGGTCTACCGGATCACCGCCGAGGGCGAGCAGCGCGAACTGACCAGTGACCGCGTCCGCCTGGCCGAACCGTACCGGAGCCGGCACAGCCACCAGGACACCCCGTGCGCATGCCTGCGCTGCGTCGCCCATCTGGGCACCGACGCTCCCGAACACCCCCCAGCTGACGAGGAGTTGCCCGATGCCCGCTAAACCCCTGCCGCCGCCCGGCAGCAGCCTCGGCCGCCCGTACGACCGCGCGGAGGCGCTGGCCAACCTTCGCGCCCTCGGTCGACAGCTCAGTCACCAGGTGAGCACCGGAACGGGTGCGGGCGCCACCGAACTGGACGCCACGCTGAGCGTGATGCGGGCCGTGCACGACCGGATCACGGCCGAGCTGGGCCACAGATCCGCACCCGCCCCGGCACCGCGCACCACCCGGGACCGTGCGCACTCCAGGAGGCCGCCCGCCCGCCGGATCGCCGGGCAGGCCGTCCTCGTCCACCCCGACGGCGAGCACTTCGTCCTCCTCGACATGGCGCACCGGCCGTGCCGTTGGCTCCCCGGTGGCCACGCCGCCCCGGACGAGCCGCCACACCGGGCCGCCCGCCGGCTGGTGGGCGCGCAGCTCGGCCTCTCGCTCCCGATCACGGGGACGGACCTCGCGTTGGTCGACTACTCGGCGGCCGACCCCGCCAAGGATGCCCGCGAGGGGTACAACTTCGTCTTTGTCCGGCAACTCACCCGGAACCAGGCGGACTTGGCGCGCCCGCTGCGGGACGCCGGCCCCGACCTGCGCGGCTTCGACTGGGTCACCCCGAAGGACCTCTCCAGCGTCTGCGAGGGGTACCACGTCCGCCGGGTCACGAAGGCCCTCGGCTGGTTCACCGACGGCGGCCCGGCGCCCCTCCTGACAGCGGGCGTACCGGCCGAGTGACGCCGTGCCACCGGTTCACTCGGTTCCCACGAGGGTCCAGCCGCGCAGGCTCTCGCGGGCCCGCCGCAGCTCCGGGTGGTCGGCGGGCAGCGTCTCCGCCAGATCGGCCAGCAGCGGGCCGAGCAGCTCCAGGCAGGCCTGCCGGCCCGCCGCCTCGCCGACCACCCAGGCGTGCGCGTGCCGCAGCCGCAGGGTGTCCGGATCGGTCGGGCCCAGCGCCCGCCGGGCGTCCACGACGATCGCGGCGAGCAGCTCGGCGGCCTGCGCCTTGCGCCCGTCCCGCGCCGCGTCGGCCACCCGGTAGGCGAACCGGGCGCGCTCCAGCAGCCCGCCCCGGGTCAGCGCGGTGCCGTGCGCCACGTTCCGGGCGATCGCCAACTCGCCACCACTGTCCACCAGGCGGTGGCACGGGTTGGGCGGCTGGGTGTGCCGGGACATCCCCTCCGGGACGCTCTCCAGGGCCAGTGCGACCCACCGGTGCAGCAGCGGCAGGTCCAGGTACTCCGGGCCGTCGGGCACCCCGTGACGCAACAGGCCGGTGAGTTCGGCGGTGAAGGCCGTGGTCCGGCTCCCGGGCGGGACCAGCGCCTTGCGGGTCCGGCTGGCGGCGGTGAGCAGGTTGACGTCCGCCGCCGCCGGGAGGTCCAGCGCCAGCCCGCCGAAGCAGCAGTCCAGCCAGGCGGCCCGGTGCCGGGCCGTGGTCGCGGTGCCGCCGACCAGCTCCAGCACGGCCTGCGCGGAGAGCGCGGTGCGCGGCACGTGGTCGGGGTGGGCGTCGGTGCCGGGCAGCGCCAGGTGCAGCCGGCCGGCGCCGTCCTTCACGCCGTGCCCGACGTAATGGAAGAGCAGCAGGCCGGCGGTGTCGGCGGCGGCCACGGCGAGCGGGCGCAGCACGTCCGCCGGGGAGCGCGGGTCCACGATCCGGGTCACCCGGTCCCGGCGCAGCGGCCCGGTCGGGCCGGTCAGCGCGTCCGCCAGCTCGTCGACGGACGGCTGTGCCTCCGGCAGGCCGGGCAGGCCCGGGTCGGTGAAGCTGCCGACGCCGACCAGCACCGCCCGGGACAGCTCCGGATCGGGTCGCAGCGGTGGCCAGTTCACCGGCTGCCCGCAGGTGTCACGTGGTGGTGCGCGCGGGTCGCTCTGCCGTTGCTCACGATCTCCCCCAATGATGATCAGTCAGCTTCGGTGAGCATCGTGGCACAGTCGGTCACCGGCCGCCAGCGGTCGGCCAGGCGTCCTCGTACGGCCGTTCGTCACGAGTTCGTACGCCATCCGGACTACCCTGGACTGCATATGCAAGTCACCGATATATGTAGGACCATGACTGATCGTTCGATGCAGGAGCCCACCCTGCTCCTGCTCACCGCACTGGCCGATGCGCCCCGGCACGGGTACGCACTGCTCCAGGAGGTCGCCACGATCTCCGGGGGCCGAGTGAAACTGCGTACCGGGACGCTCTACGGAGCGCTGGACCGCCTGCTCAAACAGGGACTGGTCCGGGTGGACAGCGAGGAGGTGGTGGACGGCCGAGCCCGCCGGACCTACGCGCTCAGCGACAGCGGGCGCGAGGTGCTGACCGCCGAGGCGGACCGGCTGCGAGCGATCGCCGCCGAAGCCGAGCGCCGGCTCTCCACCCCCGCCCGCAGCCCGAAGCTGCGCACCGGGTTCGCCTCGTGAGCGGGCGCGGGTTGAAGCTGGCGCTGCTGCTCCACCCGGCCGCCTATCGGCGGGAGCGGGGTTGAGGAGTTGGCCGCGGTGTTCGCGGACACCACCGCCGACGTGGGGCGCTGGGCCACCGCGCGCGAGGTGGTCGACCTGGCCGGGCACGGAGTGCGGCTGCGGCTCGGGACCAGCTCCGACGGGGTGCTCGCGCAGTTGGCGGCACTGGCCGCACCGTTCGCGGCGACGGCGGCGGTGGCCGGCGGACTCGCGTCGCAGCTGAGAGACCTGGCGAGCTGGCAGCGACACGGGATGCTGACCCAGGTCCTGGGGGCGGAGTACGGCAGCTTCGACATCGCCTTCCTGGCCGGCCAGTGTGGCCTGCTGCTCTCACTGGTGGCCGCCGTCGCGGCCGTGTTCGGGCGCTGGGCGACTGCCCGGCTGTCCGGTCTGGTCGGCCTGCTGCTGACGCTGACCTGCGTGATCAACCAGGAGATGGCCGCTGTGGGGTGGGCTGACCTGTGGGCCTTTCGGCTGGTCCACGAGGTCGCCCTCCCGTGCGGGCCGCAGGCACTGTGGGTGCTGATCCTGCTGGCCGCACCGCGCGACCTGCTCGGGCCGGCTACCCGCCGGCGCACCTGGAGCGCCTTGGCGGGAGCGCTGGTGGGCGGCCTCCTGCTCAACACCGCGCTCGGGCTGGGGCCGGTGACGTCGCTGAACTACGGCACCGCCAGCATGGCGCTGGCTCTGGCGCTCGGCGCGGCGGAACTCGCGCTGCTCGCCGTGGCCGGGCCCGCCGGGCTGCGCGGCCGGTACGGTCCGGCCGCCGCAGCGCTGGCCGGGTCTCCCGTCGCCTTCCTGATGCTCTTCATGACCATCGGCCAGGTGTGGAAGGTCGGCGGCCACGCCACGGCCGTGGCGCTGCTCGGCGCGGCCGTCCTGCTCGCGGTGGCACTGTGCCGCTGGCTGCCGAGGATCCGCGACCGTCAGCCGCCCACGTCCGGCTGACGCCCCTCGGCGCCATCTCCGCGGATCGCCGCCACTGCCACGGCCTGCCCGTGTTCGTCGTCCTGAGCACCGCCGTGCCGTCCCACTTCCCGTTGCCACTCACCGGTGGGTGCGACAGCGGGAAGTGGGGGAGCGACAACCCGGGCGGAGCGAAGCGGGCGCGGCACCGCCGGTCGCCCGGAGGCCGATGCCCCACGGCCGGCTGGAGCAACGGCATCGCGGTCGCAACCGCCCGGGGCCCGCCCGGTGTCCGTGCCGTCAGCCGGCCAGCAGCGCCGGCAGCTCCGCGATCGAGCCCAGCACGTGGGTCGCGCCGTCCGCCCGCAGCCGCTCGGCGTCGTGCGCGCCGGTCAGCACGCCGGCCACCACCGAGGCGCCGGCCCGGGTGCCGGTCAGCATGTCGTAGCCGGTGTCGCCGGCGACGGCCATCTCGCGCACCGAGTCGGTCCCGGTGCGCAGCAGCGCGGTGAGCGCCAGGTCGGGGAACGGACGGCCGCGGCCCGCGTCGGCCGGGCAGAGCGTCAGGTCGGCGATGTCCTGCCAGCCCAGCGCCTTGAGGATCCGGTCCTGGGTGCCCCGCGAGAAGCCGGTGGTGAGCACCACCTTGCGGCCCTGGCCGCGGAGTTCGGCGATGGCCTCGGCCGCGCCCGGGATCGGCGCGCAGTGCCCGGCGTCCACCAGGTCGTGGTAGGCCTGCTCGAAGGCGATGTTGGCCCGCTGGGCCTTCTCCTCGGCGCCGAACAGGTGGCGGAAGACCGAGATCTTGGACTCGCCCATGGTGGCCCGGACGTGCTCCAGCATCCGCTGGTGCTCCGGGCTGCCGGCCTCGACCCCGAGCGCGCCGGCGGCGGCCTGGAAGGCCTGCTCGACCAGGCCGTCGTCGGCGACCGTGGTGCCGGCCATGTCCAGGACGACCAGGCGGATGTCAGTGCTCCGGAGATCAGTGCTGATGGCGTTCATTGCTCAGGGGTCCTTACAGGTTGAGAAGGTTCGCGGTGGTCTCGGCGATCGCCGGCGAGCAGGTCATGCCGCGTCCGCCCGGGCCGGTGACCAGCCAGACGCCGTCGCGCACCCGCTCGCGGTGCACCACCCGGGTGGTGTCGACGCACTGCGCGTACACCCCGGCCCAGCGGCGGCGGATCCGCGGCAGCGGGCGGCCGAGCAGCTCCTCGGCCACGCCGGCCAGGTGCTCGTACGGCTCCTCGACCACGTCGAAGGAGAACGGGTGCTCGTACTCGTGGGTGTCGCCGATGGTCAGCCCGCCGTCCTCGCGCTGGACCATCAGCAGCTGCATCTTGTGCTCGGCGGCCACCGGCGGCTGCGGCTGGGCGGCGCGCAGCGCGTCCAGCGCGGTGCCGGCGAAGGCGGGGTAGTAGCGGAAGCTGTCGCCGTCGGCCACCGCGGTGGTCAGCGGCTCGTCCAGCGGGTCGGTCTGCATCATCTGCAGCCGCACCCGGCGGACCGGGAGTTCGGGGGCCAGCTCGCGGACCAGGCCGCCCAGCCAGGCGCCGGTGCAGAGCACCACGACGTCGCCGGTGTGCACGTCGCCGTGATCGTCGCGCACCGCGTGCTCGCCGATCACCTCGCGCACCTCGCGGCCGGGCAGGAAGGTGTACCGGCCGCTCGCCAACAGCGCCTCGCGCAGCGCGGGCTGGGCGGTGCGCGGCTCGACGGCGCCGTCCCGCTCGCACCAGAGCGCGCCGAGCAGCTTGCCGCGCAGCGCCGGGTTGACCGTCCGGGTCTCCGCCGCGTCGAGCAGCCGGAAGCCGCGTGCCTCGGCGTCGTCCATCGTCAACGCCTGCTCGACGACGGCGAGTTCGGCCTCGGTGCGGATCACGGTCAGCGAGCCGGAGGGCCGGAAGCCGAGCGCCGGCACCCGGGCGCCGATGCCCTCCCACAGCTCCCGGGCGCGCAGCGCGGTGGCCAGCTCCTCGCCGCTCGACCGCCCGCTGACCCAGACCAGGCCGAAGTTGCGGACCGACGCCCCGCGCGCCTCCGCCTCGCGCTCGATGTGGACGACTTCGTGGCCGCGCTCGACGGCCTGCCAGGCGTGCATGGTGCCGAGCACGCCTGCTCCTACGACGATGACTCTCATGGCGACCAGACTGCTCGGCCGGGGTGTCGCGCAGGTGTCCGAGTGGCGACGACCGGGCCAACAATCGCCAAGTTGTACAGACAACATCTCGAAAAGACCTGGACAGGTCGGCCTACCTGCACACCCGAGCCCGCAGGTAGTTGCGACGGCCGAAGTGCGGCTCGTCCACCGCGGTCAGCTCCTCGACCTGGAACCGGTAGAGCGCCGCCGCACCCCCGCCGGCCAGGTACTGCGCCCTCGTGTCGGCGTCCCGGGCGAAGACCGGGTAGCGGCCCTGGTAGGCCGTCAGCGCCTCCCGCGCCTGCCGCCCCCGGGCCTCGCCGGCCCGGCCGAGCAGCTGGACCCCGCGCAGTTGCTCGCCGAAGACCGGCGGCGGCAGGAAGACGGTGGCCGCCGCCCGGGCCTCCTCGGCCAGGTGCAGGCTGTGCCGGGTGGAGCGCTCGCTGACGAAGTAGAGGCAGAGGTCGTCGTCGAAGGCGAAGAAGGCGAGGTTGGCGTGCGGGCCGTGCTCGGGCCCCGCGGTGGCCAGGGTGAGCACCATGGACTCGGCCAGCAGGCCTTCGACGCCCTTGCGGAGCTCCTCGGCGGGCCAGTCGCCCTGGATGATGTCGAGCCGGTACGGCATGTGCGTCCCTTCCACCGGCCGTGCGCGGCACGGCACACCTGCGGAACAACGGAGCAGGACCGCGGCGCGAGGCGGGGTGGCGCACACCCCCGACGGGCGGGGGCGCGGACGTGCCGCGGCGGAACAGCGGAGCCGGGCCCCGCCCGTGGGCCTTCGGGCCCAGGCGAAACCCGGCTCTCATGCTGCTCCCGTGCGGCCCGGCCGCACAAGGTCACCGCACCTGCGGTCGCACCGCCCCCACCGGCCCGGTGCCCAGGAACGGCGCCAGCGCCCCGGCGCGCGCCCTGGCCACCCAGGGCTCGGCCCGCCCGGCGGCGATCGCCAGCGGGATCCCGATCACCGTGCCGACCAGCGCGCCGACCAGCACGTCGTGCGGGTAGTGCACGCCGACCCAGACCCGCGAGGCGGCCATCAGCACCGCCGCGACCAGCACGCCCCAGCCCAGCCGGCGGTAAGCGAAGAGCAGCGCGACGGCCGCCGCGAAGGCGATCACCGAGTGGTTGCTCGGGAAGGACCAGTCGTTGGCCGCCGGGCACGGGTCCAGCGGCACGCTGCCGGCGATCTGCCGGCACGGCCGGACCTCGTCGACCATGCTCTTGAGCACCGAGTTGACGGCGTAGGCGGCGACCACGATCAGCGGCGAGGCCAGCACCCGGGCCATCACCACCGAGTCGTCCCGCCGGGCCCGCCACCAGGCCCACAGCATGAAGACCGCGAACAGGCCGAGCCCGAAGTTCGACCAGGCCTTCACCAGCTCGTCGAACCAGCTCGGCGCGCTGGCGGCCCAGTGCGTCACGGTGGTGTACAGGCCGCCGTCGATCTTGCTGCCGTCGTAGGCGAGCAGGGTGTTCGTCACGCCGCACCCCCGCCGACCCGGGCGGTCCTGCGGGCGCGGAGGATTTCCAGCGCAATCGGGATCATGGAGACAACTACTACCAGACCAATGATGGGCAACAGATAAGTGTCGATATCGGGAACACTCGACCCCAGGCCGTAGCCGGCCAGCACCACACCCACCGCCCAGGCCGTGCCGCCCAGCACCTGCCAGAGCGCGAAGGTCCGCGCCGGCACGTCCAGCGCCCCGGCCAGCGGGTTGAGCACGGTCCGCACCACCGGGACGAACCGGGCCAGCACGATCGCCCGGCCGTGCCCGTACTGCGCCAGCAGCTGCTCGGCCCGCTCGACGCCCCGCAACAGGCTCCTGCGCCTCGTTCGACGCAGCAGCGCCCGGCCACCGCGCCGGCCGATGAGGAAGCCGACCTGGGCGCCGGCCAACGCGCCGGCCAGGGCCGCCGCGATCACCTGCCAGAGCACCAGGTGCGGGCCGCTGTGCGCGCCGGAGACGCAGAGCAGGCCGGCGGTGAACAGCAGGGAGTCGCCGGGCAGGAAGAAGCCGACCAGCAGGCCGGTCTCGGCGAACATGACGACGGCGATCCCCAGGGCGCCGAAGGCGGCGAGCAGCGACGAGGCGTCGAGCACGTTCACGGCGAGCAGGGTGGACGGAGAAGGCAAGCTGGCGGACCTCCCATACTGTTCGAGGCAGCCCTGAGCGGACCGCCTCGACCGTCTACAGTAATGTAGACGGTCTACGACACTGTAGACGACGACTGGAGGCCACGTCGCATGCCCGAGTTGCCAGCCGCGCGCCGCCCGTCCGGAGAGCTGGAGGCCCAGGTGCTCGCCGCGCTCTGGGCCGCCGATCAGCCGCTCACCCCGCAGGACGTCCAGCTGGCCCTCGGCGACGGGCTGGCTCGCACCACGATCGCCACGATCCTGGCCCGGCTGCACGACAAGGGCACCGTCGAACGCACCAGAGCCGGCCGCGCCTACGCCTACACCCCCACCGTGCAGGACCCGGCCGGCCTGGCCGCCCGCCGGATGCGCACCGAGCTGGACCGCGAGCAGGACCGCTCCACCGTGCTCGCCCGGTTCGTCTCCGACCTCTCCGACGACGACGAGCGGCTGCTGCGCGAGCTGCTCGGCGACGGACCGGATCAGCAGCGCGGCGGCGGCAGCGGCCGATGATCCTCGCCGTCTGGGCCCCGCTGCTGGTTCCGCTGCTCGCCGCGCCGGCCGCCCGGCTGCTCGCCGACGCGCTGCCGCCGCGCGCCGCCGTCTGGGTGCTCGCCGCCACCGCGGTGACCCTGGCCGGCGCCACCACCGCCTCACTCGGCCTGCTCACCGCCGCCGGCCTGCTGCGCCTGCCACCGGTGGCCGCGCTCGGGCACCTCTCGCTGCCCTGGCTCGACCGCTCCACCCAGGGCGCCACGCTGCTCGCCGTGCCGGCCACGTTGGCGCTGGTCGCGATCTGCGTGCTGGCCGTGCGCACCGCGCGCCGCCAGCACGCCGACCTGCGCCGGGCCCGGACCGCTGCCGGGGTGCCCACGCCGCCCCCGCCGCGGCCGCGCGACTGGTTCGCGGGTCAGCGGCGCACGGGCCCGCCCGCCCACCCGCTCGCGGTGCTGGACGACGAGCACGCCGACGCCTACGCGCTGCCCGGCCGGCCCGGCCGGATCGTGGTCACCGCCGGGATGCTGCGGGCGCTCTCCGGCCCCGAGCGGGCCGCCCTGCTCGCCCACGAGCGGGCCCACCTGACCGGCCGGCACCACCTCTTCCTGGCCGTGGCCGAGTACGCCGGCGTGATCCACCCGGCGCTCCGCGGACTGCGCGCGCCGCTCGGGTACCACCTGGAGCGCTGGGCCGACGAGGTCGCCGCCCACGCGGTCGGCGACCGGGCGGTGACCGCGCGCGCGGTCGGCCGGGCCGCCCTCGCCGCCGCTCGCACCCCGCGCCCGGCCCGGCCGCTGCTGACCCCGGCGGTGGCCGCCGGTCCGGTGCCGCGCCGGGTCGCCGCGCTGCTCGCCCCGCGCCCGCGGGGCCGGTGGCGGACGGCGGCCGCGCTGGCCCTGGCCGGCTGCCTGGCGATCAGCACGGCCGCTACCGTGGAGGCCACCAGCGACCTGCACCAGACCGTGGAGACCGCGCAGGCCGGCGTCGAGCACCGCTAGCCGCGCGCGACCGAGGGGGCCAGCGAGATGAGCGTCACCGTCCTCGGCGAGTGCGTCGCCGACGCCTTCGTCCTGCCACGGACCCAGCGCGCCCCCGGCGGCGCGCTCGCGCTGGAGGTGCACCCCGGCGGCGGCCCGGCCAACACGGCCACCGCGCTGGCCCGGCTCGGCACCCCGACCCGGTTCCTCGGCCGGCTGGCCGCCGACCCCTTCGGCGCGCTCTTCCGTGACCGGCTCGCCGAGGCCGGCGTCGACCTCACCGACTGCGTGGCCGCCGCCGAGCCCAGCACCCTGGCGATCGCCGCGCTGGACGAGCGGGGCCAGGCCGGCTACTCCTTCCACGCCGAGGGCACCGCCGACTGGCAGTGGCGCCCCGAGGAGCTCGCCACCGTCGATCTCACCGGCACGCAGGCCGTGCACACCGGCTCACTCGCCCTGGTACGCGCCCCCGGCGGTCAGGTGATCGAGGACTTCCTGGCCCGCGCCGGAGCGCGGGCCACCATCTCGATCGACCCCAACCTCCGCCCGCTGCTGGTCGCGCCGGAGCACTACCGGCAGCGCATCGCGCGCTGGTGCGCGCTCGCCGACCTGCTGCGCCTCTCCTCGGACGACCTCGCTCTGCTGAGCCCCGAGCACACCCCCGAGCAGGCCTGCGACCACTGGCACGAGCTGGGCGTCCCGGTGGTCGTGCTGACCCTCGGCGACCGGGGCGCCCTGGTCTCGCTCAACGGCACCCGCCTGAGCGTACCGGCCGTTCGCACCCGAGTCGTCGACACCGTGGGCGCCGGCGACGCCTTCACCGGCGGGCTGCTGCACGCGCTGGCCGGCCGGCGGCTGCTCGGCGGCCGGCTGTCCACCCTGACCCTCGAACAACTCGCCGACGGCTGCCGGTTCGCGGCCGAAGTCGCCGCCCTGACCTGCGCCGTCGCCGGCGCCAACCCGCCCCGCGCCGAACAGCTGCGGCACCCGGCCTGATCCACCGTCCGCTGCCGCCGCGTCAGTCCACGGGCCCCGGCTCCTTCCCTCGTACGAGGATCTCTCGACCGCCGCGCCGGAAGCCCCCGTACGCTGTGGGCGACAGGGCCGCGCGGCCCTGCCCCGGCCGAGCGGGACCGGACTGCGGGCGAGGGGAGCCATCATGCGGGACACCGCACACCTGGACCGGACCGGTGAGGTCTCCAACCGGGCCAGGGCCGAACTGGCCAGGACCCACGAGCAGGCCGTCACCGGGGAGATCCCCCGGCAGGCGCCGCGGCCCGAGATCGGTGACTCCTGGGAACGGGTGCGCAGACTCGGTCTCGACCCCGAGCGCGGCCGCACCCCCGAACACCTGAGCGCCGCCGAGGTCGAGCACCGGCGCCGGGCCAGCGGGCTGGACGCCGTGCTGCCCACCCTGCGCGGCACCCTGCTCGACCCCACCAACGACCTGCCGCTGATCCTCGCCGTCGCCGACTCCCAGGGCGACGTGCTCTGGCACGAGGGCCCGCGCCAACTGCGCCGCAGCGCGGACCTGATCGGCTTCATGACCGGCGGCCACTGGGGCGAGGAGTCGGTCGGCACCAACGGCATCGGTACCGCCCTGCGCACCGGCAAGCCGCTGCGGGTGCACTCCGCCGAGCACTACCTGCGCAACCAGCACAACTGGACCTGCGTCTCGGCACCGGTCCGCGATCCGCGCACCGGCCGGGTGACCGGCGTGGTGGACCTCAGCGGCCCGGCTCGCGGCGTCCATCCGCAGCTGCTGGCGCTCGCCATGACCGCCGCCAGGCTGGCCGAGACCGAGCTGCGGGCCGCCCAGCTGGAGGCGCTGCACCGGCTGCGCACGGTCGCCGCGCCGCTGCTCGCCCAGACCTCCACCCCCGCGCTGGTGGTCGACCGGGACGGCTGGACGGCCGCCACCTCCGGTCTGCCCCCGGTCAGCCGGCTGCGGCTGCCCGCCGACGGCTGGGGCTCGGCGGCGGTGCACTGGCTGCCCTCGCTCGGCGAGTGCGCGGTCGAGCCGCTGGCCGACGGCTGGCTGGTCCGGCCGCTCACCGGGTCCCCGCAGGCGGTGAGCGAGCAGTCCGAGGGCGCCCGGGTGGTGCTCGACCTCAGCCGGGCCGACCGACCCGAGGTCCTCGTCACGGGCGGGGTGGGCAGCTGGTCGCACGCGCTGAGCCCGCGCCACGCCGAGCTGCTCCTGCTGCTGGCCACCCACCGGCCCGGGCGGACCGCCGCCGAGCTGGCCGACGGGCTCTTCGGCGACCCCGCGCGGACCGTGACGGTCCGGGCCGAACTCTCCCGGCTGCGCCGCTACCTGGGCGGGCTGCTGGAGCACCGGCCGTACCGCTTCGCGGAGACCGTGCAGGTCGAGGTGGTCGGGCCGGACGATCCGTACCAGCTACTGCCGTCCTCCTCGGCCCCGGGCGTGCGGCGGCTGCGCGCGCTGCTGGACGGCGGCGCCCAGTTGCTGCCCGGTTGCCGGGTGATGGGGGCGGCCACCGGCCGGTCGAGAGGCGCGGCGGACCAGCACATCCCGAGCCCGAGACAGCGCGGCGGCGAGCAACCGACCGCCGGGGTGGCGGCGCCGGCGGCGGCCTCCCGACGGTCCTAGGTCCCGCCCCGGCCGCTCCAGCCGGCTCAGCCGTCGCCGAGCAGGAACTCCGAGAGCTGGGCGTCGGTCGGCCCGCAGTCCGGCTCGGCCCCCTCGGGCACCTCGGCGTAGGTGCGATCCAGCCAGTCCCGGACCCGCGGCGCCGAGGCCTCCAGCAGCGCGCTGCCGTACGGCGACTCCAGCGCGAGGTGCAGGGTGGCGCCGTGGCACGGGCAGTGCGCCGGCCAGAGCCGGACGTCGCCGTGGCCGGTCAGGCCGCGCAGGCCGTCCCGGAGCAGCTCACGGGAGAAGACCCAGTCCACCTCGTCCGGACGGCCGAGGTGGAAGGTGACCAGGACCTCGTAGGGACGCTCGGGCTCGTAGCGGAACCGGGTCGGCACGGTGCCGACCTTGTCGCGGCCGAGGGCGATGCGCAGGGTCAGCACCTCCTCCACCGGCAGGGCCGGCGGGAACGGCAGCTGGGGCCGGGTGGCGGGCACGGCCGGGAGCGAGGTGGCGGCGCTGCCGGCCGGGACGGTGGAGCTGATCGACGTGGCGGTACTGAACAGTGGATCGCGCGGCATGGCTGTTTCTCCGGGGCGAGACGGGACCAGGCTTGGGTCCTGTCCGGTCGACCTGGGTGGCCGCGACACCAGTGGCCGCCACCGTAGGGCGCGCGGCGTCGAGTCCCCCGAGCCCTGGTCGGGCAGACGTCGCGGCGCCCGGCAAGATCGGCCGGACTGGGCCCAGCCTGCTCTGTTGCCGCCACGGGCCGCAAAGGTTGCAGGGGGTTGCAACTGCTCGGCGCAGCTGCGTTGCCCCTCCGGGCAACCCTCGCGGGCAACCGCGCGCCCGCGCACGGGTCGCGTGCCACGCCGGCGCGACGCCCCGCCCGCGCAGTCGATCGCTTCCTCCGACGGTACGTCAATTACGGCCCGGAGGTGGCCGGTCGGCGTTATTGATCTGCCGCCACCGGGCCGGTCACTTCCCGTCGTCGCGCTGGTACTCTCGTGCCTCTGCCGCTGCGGGTGAGCGCGGTGGGAGTGCGCCGGCTCATCGGAGCGGCGCACGCGTGGGAGCAGCGCGCGGGCGCGTCCGGCGGGGAGGAGAGGAGTCCGGTGGTCCACCGGGAAGGCACCCCTGGGGTGGCGCGACGCACGGACGGGCCGGCGTCCGCGGCGCACGGTCGGCACGGGCGGCCCAAGCCGTTCGGCGGGCACTTCCGGCTGCCCGCGATCAAGGTCTCCGGTGCCGCGATGGCGATGTCGACGGTGGTCGGGATCAGCATCGCCACCACCTGGCTGGTCAGCGCCCAGCAGCGGATCGGCATCGGGACGCGGATGTCCACGGTCGGTGCCACGCCGCCGATGCCCACCCCGACACCGCTCGCCGCCTCGTCACCCACCGCCCGGCCGCTCACCGTCACACCGATGCCCGACGCCGGCGGACCGGTCGGGCCGGCGGCGGTCGCGGCGCCCGCCGACCGGGCACGGTCCGACCGGGCGCCCGCCGGGCCGGCGCCCGCCTCCCCCGCGTCCCCTGCGCCGACCGCGCAGGCGTCCGGGCCGAGTGTGCCCGCCACCACGGCCGCGCCCACTCCCGCGGCGTCGACCGGTCCGACGTCCAGCGCCGAGCAGCCGGCCGCGTCCGCCCCGACCGCGTCCACCCCGACCAGCGCCGCGCAGACCCCGCCCCAGCCGCACCCGAGCGTCACACCGGGCGTGCTGCCCGGCACTCCCGGCGGCCCGCCCGTCCAGAGCGCTCCGCCGAGCCCCGGCGACACCTCCGACAACGCCCCCGACTCGGCCCTCAGCGGCACGGGCAGCAGCAGCTCACCGCTCGGCGCCGGCCGGCTGCGGACCCTCACCCTCACGGTCGGCGAACCGCTCGCCGCCGTCGAGGTCGAGCTGCGCCTGGACCGCGCCGACGCCGCCGGCGCGATGGCCTGGAGCTCCCTGCCCGACGCCGGGGTGACCGTCCACCAGGACGGCCCCGCGGTGGTCTACCGCTTCGCTCCGGTCCCCGGCGAGGACGTCGCACCGGGCCGCTACACCTTCACCGTCCAGGCCGCCGCCGACCTCACCGGCGCCCCCGCCCGCTGCCGCGGCACCTGGTCCGCCTCCGGCTTCGCCCTCCGGCACCCCCGCGCGGTCGCCACCCACGGCACCTTCCGGCGCCACCGCGCGGTCCCGCTCCCCTCGCTCCTCGGCTGACCCTCCCCGGGGGCGGTCCCGGGCACGATCGGGGGCGGGAAACCGTCTCACCGTCAGGGCCTATGGTTGGCCTCGCACATCTGTGCCATCCCAGCCGAGGAGGACACCGTGAGCACGGCCCTGACCCAGGGTGGCAACGCCCCGCTGACCGCTTCCCGGGTGACCGTGGAGGTGACCGCGCCCAAGCGGCTGGACGTCTCCGCCCTGCTGCTCGGCGCCAACGGCAAGGTGCGCTCGGACGCCGACCTCGTCTTCTTCAACGCCCCGCAGGGCCCCGGCGTCAGCCACCGCCCCGCCACCGGCGCGCTGCCCGACGCGATCACCGTCGACACCTGGGCGGTCCCCGCGGACGTCGCCCGGGTGGTGATCACCGCCAGCCTGGCCGACCCGGCCGGAACCTTCGCGGGCACCGAGCCCACCGCCACCGTCCGGGACGCCGCCACCGGCGACGTCCTGATCACCTTCACCCCGCAGCGGCTCGGCCGGGAGACCGCCCTGGTGGTGGTCGAGGTGTACCGGCGCGGCACGGAGTGGAAGCTGCGCGCGGTCGGCCAGGGCTACGCCGACGGGCTGGCCGGCGTCGCCGGCGACTTCGGCGTGACGATCGACCGCCCCGCCCCGCAGACCCCGTCCGTCCCGCCGGCACCCGCCACCCCGCCCCGGGTCACCCTGGACAAGGGCCGGGTCAGCCTGGTCAAGGGCGGCTCGGTCTCGCTGGTCAAGGACGGCCGACCGCTGCTCACCTCGGTCCGGATGGCCCTCGGCTGGGAGCCCGCCCGGCGCGGGCGCAACATCGACCTGGACGCCTCCTGCATCGCCTTCGACGCCCGGCGCGAGCGCCTGGAGACCGTCTGGTTCATGAAGCTCAACGTCTTCAACGGCGCCATCCAGCACACCGGCGACAACCTCACCGGCGCGGGCAGCGGCGACGACGAGGCGATCGACGTCCACCTGGACGGCCTGCCGCCCGAGGTCTGCGGCCTGGTCTTCGTGGTCAACTCCTTCTCCGGCCAGAAGTTCACCGAGATCGCCAACGCCTACTGCCGCCTGGTCGACTCCCGCACCGGCGACGAGCTGGTCCGCTTCGACCTGACCAACGCCGAGCCGCACACCGGCGTGGTGATGTGCAAGCTGGTCCGCCAGTACGCCGGCGAGTGGGTGATGACCGCGCTCGGCGAGTACGTGGACGCCAAGACCGCCCGCGGCATGGTCCAGCCCTCCGCCGCCCTGCTCTGACCGGAGCGGAGGCCCGTTCCGCGCGCCGGGCACGTACAATTCCTCCTTGTGCCTGCGGCGAACGCGCGTGGGTCTGGCGGGCGCGTGGCGGCATCGTCGGCCTGGTGCCGACCGGCAGTCGCAGCCGCAGTCGCCCGAGGGAACAAGGGATCCACGTGAGCAACGAACTGTCCGCCAGCACCGTCCAGGTCCTCGACGAGGCGGGTCGCCGCCGGACCTTCGCCGTGATCAGCCACCCGGACGCCGGCAAGTCCACGCTGACCGAGGCGCTCGCCCTGCACGCCCGGGCGATCACCTCGGCCGGCGCGGTGCACGGCAAGGGCGGCCGCCGCGGTGTCACCAGTGACTGGATGGAGCTGGAGCGCGACCGCGGCATCTCGGTCACCTCCGCGGCCCTCCAGTTCGGCCACCGCGACCACGTGATGAACCTGGTCGACACCCCCGGCCACGCCGACTTCTCCGAGGACACCTACCGCGTCCTGGCCGCCGTCGACTGCGCGATCATGCTGGTGGACGCCGCCAAGGGCCTGGAGGAGCAGACCCGCAAGCTCTTCGCGGTCTGCCGGCACCGCGGCGTCCCGGTGATCACCTTCATCAACAAGTGGGACCGCCGCGGTCGCGAGGCGCTCGCCCTGCTCGACGACATCGAGACCCACCTGGGCATCACCCCGGTGCCGGTGGTCTGGCCGGTCGGCAACGCCGGCAACCTGCGCGGCCTGGTCCAGGCCGCGGACACCGACCACATGCTCCGCTTCACCAAGGTGCCGGCCGGCACGCACGCCGCCCTCGAGGAGACGCTGACCTCCGAGCAGGCCACCGAGCAGGAGGGCGAGGCCTGGCTGAACGCGCTGGAGGAGCTGGAGCTGGTGCTCTCCTCCGGCCCCGGCTACGACCAGCAGGCGTTCGAGGAGGGCAAGATCAGCCCGGTCTTCTTCGGCGCCGCGCTGACCAACATCGGCGTGAAGCTGCTGCTGGACGCGGTGGTCGACCTGGCCCCCGCGCCGAGCCCGCGCCCGCTGGCCAAGGGCGGCGCCCGCGAGGTCGGCGAGGACTTCTCCGGCCTGGTGTTCAAGATCCAGGCCAACATGGACCCGGCGCACCGCGACCGGATCGCCTTCGTCCGGGTCTGCTCCGGCGTCTTCGAGCGCGGCATGAACGTCACCCGCGCGGCCAGCGGCCGCTCCTTCGCCACCAAGTACGCGCACACCGTCTTCGGCGCCGAGCGCACCGTGGTCGACACCGCCTACCCGGGCGACGTGGTCGGCCTGATCAACGCGAGCGCGCTGCGGGTCGGCGACACCCTCTACGCCGGCAAGAAGGCCGAGTTCCCGCCGCTGCCCGCGTTCGCGCCCGAGTACTTCGCGGTCGCCCGGCCGAAGGACATCAGCCGGTCCAAGCAGTTCCGCAAGGGTGTCTCGCAGCTGGACGAGGAGGGCGTGGTCCAGGTGCTGGTCTCCGACCGGCGCGGCGACCAGGCGCCGGTGATGGCCGCGGTCGGCCCGATGCAGTTCGACGTCGTGCTGCACCGGATGGAGCACGAGTTCTCCTCCCCGATCACCCTGGACCACCTCTCCTACCGGCTGGCCCGGGTCACCGACGCGGACGGCGCCACCGAGATCGGCAAGGCCCGGCTCACCGACGCCGAGGTGCTGACCCGCCGCTCGGACGAGGTGCTGCTGGCCCTGTTCGCCGACAAGTGGCACCTCAACGCCTTCCAGCGGGCCAAGCCGGACATCCGGCTGGAGCCGCTGATCGCCACCGCGGACTGACGGTGGCCGGGCGTCAGAGGTTCTTCTGCGCGCCCGGTTCGAGGGTGAGCACGCCGTCGTCGGCGTCGTAGTCGAACAGCTCGGCGTACCGTCCCCAGTCAATCGCGGTGTCCAGTTGCCGGCGCGCCTCCACCGCGTCGAAGCCCCGGCGCAGCACGTCCAGGAAGAAGCCCTCGCGCAGCCGCTGGTCGTCGGTGCTGCTCAGGGCCTGGACGATGGCCCGGACCAGCGGCGCGCGGGTGGCGGCGTGGCGGGCGAAGAGCTGCTTGCTGGTGAGGATGTCGGCGGCGGCGAACTCCCGTCCCGCTGCGGTGAGGCGGATCCGCGGGCCGTCGGTGGCGGCGAGCCCGAGCAGCACGGCGGCGTCGACCAGCGGCAGCAGGTCGTCCACCTCGAAGTTGAGCTCGTCGGCGAGCTCGGCCAGGCCGTCCTCGCCGCCCCGGGCGACCAGGATCTCCAGCAGACCGGCCAGCCCGCCCACGCTGACCTCCGGCAGCGGCGCGCTGACCGGGGTCGGCGCCGGCCGGGTGGGTGCGCCGGGAGCGGTCACCGCGGCCGCCACCGCCGCCTCCCGGCCGGTGAGGATGCCGTAGACGGTGTCGACCAGCGCCTCGAAGCGCGGGTCCTGGCGGTTGCGCGGCCGGGGCAGGGCGACCCGCAGTTCGGCCTGGATCCGGCCCGGGTTGGCGGAGAGCACCAGGATCCGGTCGGCCAGCAGCACCGCCTCCTCGATGTTGTGGGTAACGATCAGGATCGACTTCACCGGGGCCTCGTGCCCCTCCCAGAGGCCCACCAGCTCGGTGCGCAGGTTCTCGGCGGTCAGCACGTCGAGCGCCGAGAACGGCTCGTCCATCAGCAGCGCGTCCGGCTCGACCACGATCGCCCGGGCGAAGCCGACCCGCTGGCGCATGCCGCCGGACAGCTCCTTGGGGTAGGCGGACTCGAAGCCGTCCAGACCGATCAGGTCGATCGCCTTGAGCGCCCGCTCCCGCCGCTCGTCCTCCGGCACGCCGCGCGCGGTCAGGCCCAGTTCGACGTTCTGCTGGACGGTCAGCCAGGGCAGCAGCGCGAAGGACTGGAACACCATCGACACGCCGGGGCTGGCGCCGGTCAGCGGGGTGCCGCGGTAGTCGACGGTGCCGGCCGAGGGGGCGATCAGGCCGGCCAGGCAGCGCAGCAGGGTGGACTTGCCCGAGCCGGACTTGCCGAGCAGTGCGACGATCTCGCCCTCGACCAGTTGGCAACCGATGTCCTCCAGCACCGGCAGCGCCCGGCCGTCCGGTGTGGTGAAGGTCTTGGTCACCTGGTCGGCACGGATGATCACCGCACTGGTCGGCCTGGGGTCGCTCCTGGTCACGGTCCTGCCTCCACGGGATTGCGGTGCTCACAGGGCATAGCGGGTCTCGGCCAGCGCGTACAGCCGGCGCCAGAAGAGCCGGTTGGCGGCGACCACGTAGATCGCCATCACCACGATGCCGACCAGGATCTCCGGGAAGTCCCCGACCGCCGTCGCCTTGGTGATGTACGCGCCCAGGCCGGTGGCCGTCAGGTGGTGCGGGCCGTAGCCGACCACCTCGGCGACGATCGCGGCGTTCCACGCCCCGCCCGCCGCGGTGATGCCGCCGGTGACGTACGAGGGGAAGACGGCGGGCAGGATGAACGCCCGCCACCGGAGCCGTCCGCCCACCCGCATCGAGGTCATCGCCTCACGCAGGTCGGTGGGGATCGCGGAGGCCCCGGCGATCACGTTGAACAGGATGTACCACTGGGCGCCCAGCGCCATCAGCAGGATCGAGCCGTAGTCCAGCGAGATGCCGAGCGCGACGAAGGCGGCGGTGGCGAAGGGGAAGAGGAAGTTCGCCGGGAAGCTGGCCAGCACCTGGACGACCGGCTGGGCGTACCGGGTGACCTTCGGGTTCATCCCGATCCACACCCCGATCGGCACCCACACCACGGTGGCCGCCACCAGCAGCACCACCACCCGCGCGAAGGTCGCCGCCCCGAGCGCGAAGGCGTACCCGAACTCGCCGAGCCCGACCGTGGCCCTGACGTAGTCGATCGCCTTCCAGGCGCCCCAGATCACCAGCACGCTCACCGCGCCGGCGAAGAACACGTCCCCGGTCCGCTCCCGGATCACCGGGCGGCCGATCGCGTGCTCGGCCAGCCCGAACGGCCGGGTGAGCCGGTCCAGCGCGCCGCCCACCGGGCGCAGCGGGCGGCCCAGCAGCTCGGGCACGCTGGAGCGGCGCAGCAGGTCGAGCACCACGCTGCGCGGGCGCTCGGCCGCCCCCGACTCCTCCACCCGGAACCGCTCCGACCAGGCCACCATCGGCCGCCAGAACAGCACGTTCACGCCGACCACCAGCACGATCATCACGGCGATCGCGATGCCGACCCCGCCCAGGTCGCCCTTGGCGATCGCCGCGGCGGCGTACGAGCCCATGCCGGGCAGCGCGTACTGGTGGCCGAGCACGCTGATCGACTCGGAGGCGGCCAGGAAGAACCAGGCGCCGCCGAAGCTCATCATCCCGTTCCAGACCAGCGGGATCATCCCGCTGGGGACGTCCAGCCGCCAGAACCGCTGCCACTTGGTCAGCCGCATCACCCGGGCCGCCTCGTCCAGCTCGCGCGGCTGGGAGACCAGCGAGTAGTAGAAGGCGAAGGTCATGTTCCAGGCCATCGCGGTGAAGATGGCGAAGATCGACGCGCACTCCAGGCCCAGCAGCGAGCCCGGGAAGAGGTTGATGAACGCGGTGACGGTGACCGAGAGGAAGCCCAGCACCGGGACGGACTGCAGGATGTCGAGCACCGGCAGCAGGACCTTGTCCAGCCGTCGCACCCGGGCCGCCGCGGTCGCGTAGCCGAAGGTGAAGACCACCGAGGCGACCAGCGCGACGAACATCCGCAGCAGCGAGCGCACCGCGTAGTACGGCAGGTTCGACGGGTCGGTGGACACGCTCGTGGGCGCGGTCCTCGGCAGGAACGGCGCGTTCAGCGCCGGCGCCAGCCGCAGCAGCCCGTAGAGCAGCCCGACCAGCGCCGCCACCACCAGGACGTCCACCCAGCGCAACGCCGGCCGCCGCCACACCCCCCGTGCGGGGAAACCGCCCTGCCCACCCGCCATCCCGCCGCCTCCGCACGCTCCCGGCCTGCCGCCTGGGCCAGGAAACCACGCGCGGGAATCCCAGCACCCCCGCAACCTGGGCCGACACGCGAACACTCACCGGACGGGGAGTGGAAGCGGACCGGCCCGCACCCCCTCCGCAGGGGTGCGGGCCGGTGGCCGTGGTGGCGGACCGTCAGTCGCGGGTCGCCATCGCGCGCAGGAAGAAGGTCAGGTTGGCCGGGCGCTCCGCCAGGCGGCGCATGAAGTAGCCGTACCACTCCTGGCCGTACGGCAGGTAGACGCGCATGGTGTTGCCCTCGTCGACCAGGCGCAGCTGCTCCTCGGGCCGGATGCCGTAGAGCATCTGGTACTCGAAGCTGTCCCGGGCCCGGCCGTTCCACTCGGCCAGCTGGCCGGCGATCTTGATCATGTTGGGGTCGTGCGAGGCGATCATCGGGTAGCCCTCGCCGCCCATCAGGACCTTGAGGCAGCGCACGTAGGAGAGGTCCACCTCGTGCTTGCCCTGGAAGGCCACCGACTCGGGCTCCTTATAGGCGCCCTTGCAGAGCCGGACCCGCGAGCCCGGGCCGGCGAACTCCTTGCAGTCCGCCTCGGTGCGCCGCAGGTAGGCCTGCAGCACGACGCCCAGCCAGGGGAAGTCGGTGCGCAGCTCACGGGCGATCGACAGGGTGGAGTCGGTGGTGGTGTGGTCCTCCATGTCCAGGGTGACCGTGGTGCCGGCGTCCGCCGCCGCCTCGCAGATCCGCCGGGCGTTCTCCAGCGCGATCTTCTCGCCGTCCACCGGGAGGAACTGGCCGACCGCGGAGAGCTTGACCGAGACCTCCGCGTTGGCGGCCAGGCCGGTCTCCTTGAGCGCGGTGAGCAGGTGCTCGTAGGCCTCGGCGGTGCCGGCGGCCTGGGCGGCGTCCTTGGTGTCCTCGCCGAGGTGGTCGAGGGTGACCCGGCGGCCGGAGGCGACCAGGTCGTCGCAGGTCGTCACGGCGTCATCGAGCAGCTCGCCGGCGACGAAGCGCTCGACTATCGCGTGGGTCGGCGGGAACTTCTCGACGACGGTGCGCACCTGCGGGGAGCGCGAGGCGGCGAGGAGGGCGGAACGGAGCATCGGTACTCCTGGAGCGGGTCATGTGTGGGGGAAGGTGCGGGGCAGGAAGAGGGGGAGGCGGCTGAGGGTTTGGCCGCCTCCCCCGGGAAGGGCGGCCGTCGACCCGGGCAGGGGGTCGGCGGCCACCGGTGAGCCGTGATCAGCCCATGTGCGGGTAGCGGTAGTCGGTCGGCGGGACGAAGGTCTCCTTGATCGACCGGGTCGAGGTCCAGCGGGCCAGGTTCTGCTTGGCGCCGGCCTTGTCGTTGGTCCCCGAGGCCCGGCCGCCGCCGAACGGCTGCTGGCCGACCACCGCACCGGTGGGCTTGTCGTTGATGTAGAAGTTGCCGGCCGCGAAGCGCAGCTTGTGCATCGCGTCCTGCGCGGCGGCCCGGTCCTGGGCGATGATCGAGCCGGTCAGGCCGTACGGGGAGACCGACTCCATCTGCGCGAGCGTCTCCTCGTACTGGTCGTCCTGGTAGACGTACACGGCGAGGATCGGGCCGAAGTACTCGTCGCGGAAGTACTCGCTGGCCGGGTCGGAGCAGACCAGCACGGTCGGGCGGACGAAGTAGCCGACCGAGTCGTCGTACGTGCCGCCGGCCAGCACCTCGACGGTCGGGTCGGCCTGGGCGCGGTCGATCGCGGCCTTGTTCTTGGCGAAGGCGCGGTCGTCGATCACGGCGCTCATGAAGTTGGCCAGGTCGGTGACGTCGCCCATGGTCAGGCCCTCGACCTCGGCCCGGAACTCGTCCTTGAGGCCGGCCCAGAGCGAGGCCGGGACGTAGGCGCGGGAGAGCGCCGAGCACTTCTGGCCCTGGAACTCGAAGGCGCCGCGGGTCAGCGCGGTCTTCAGCACGGCCGGGTCGGCGGACGGGTGGGCGACCAGGAAGTCCTTGCCGCCGGTCTCGCCGACGATCCGCGGGTAGCTGCGGTAGCCGGCGATGTTGTTGCCGACCTCGCGCCACAGGTGCTGGAAGGTCGCGGTGGAGCCGGTGAAGTGGATGCCGGCCAGCGCCGGGTGCTTGAGCGCCACCTCGGAGACCGCCTTGCCGTCACCGGTCACCATGTTGATGACGCCCTTGGGCAGGCCGGCCTCCTCCAGCAGCCGCATCAGCAGGTGCGCGGAGAACTGCTGGGTCGGCGACGGCTTCCAGAGCACCACGTTGCCCATCAGCGCCGGGGCGGTGGGCAGGTTGCCCGCGATGGCGGTGAAGTTGAACGGGGTGATCGCGTAGACGAAGCCCTCCAGCGGGCGGTGGTCGCTGCGGTTCCACACGCCGTCCGAGGAGATCGGCTGTTCGGCGATGATCTGCCGGGCGAAGTGGACGTTGAAGCGCAGGAAGTCGACCAGCTCGCAGGGGGTGTCGATCTCGGCCTGCTGCGCGGTCTTCGACTGGCCGAGCATGGTGGCGGCGGCCAGCGTCTCACGCCAGGGGCCGGCCAGCAGGTCGGCGGCCTTGAGGAAGATCGCGGCGCGCGAGTCGAAGGAGAGCGCCTGCCAGGCCGGGGCAGCGGCCAGCGCGGCGTCGATGGCGTCGCGGGCGTCGTCCTGGGTGGCGTTGCGCAGGGTGCCGAGCCGGGCCGCGTGGTTGTGCGGCTGGACGACGTGGATCTCCTCGCCGCCACCCATCCGGCGCTCGCCGTTGATCGTCATGGTGAGCTGGACCGGCTCCTGGCCTCCCAGCTCCTTCAGCTTCGCCTCCAGCCGGGCCCGTTCCGGGCTGCCGGGGGCGTAGCTGTGGACCGGCTCGTTGACCGGCGCGGGGACCTGGGTCACAGCGTCCATGGGCGCGCACTCCTTCGTGGGGGTGGGGGACGGCCTGGGGTCCCCCCGGCCGAAAGCTGGGGAGGCGGGTCACACGCAGGCCATGGGGACAAACTAAGCCGTGCACCGGGCCCGCGGGCTTGGCCGAGCGGCTAAAGTCATCCCAACGGAGTTGTCCATGTGCACGAAGCAGGTTTCCCAGTGCCCGAGCCGTCTCCCACGGGTCTCTCGCTGCGACAGTTGTTGATGTCGCTCGGCGAACCGCTGGTCGAGTTGCAGGCCGCCCCGGCCGGGCTGGACGTCCCGGTCCTGGACGTCGCCATCCTCGACCCCGAGGACCCGGCCACCGCGGCCCCCGGCGAGCTGGTGCTGGCCATCGGTGCGCGCGGCCGGGCCGCGCTGCCCGCCCTGCGGGCCGCCGGACGGGCCGGCGCGGCGGCCGTCGCCGTCAAGCTGGACGGCCCCGGCCAGGCGGACGCGCTGCGCGAGGCGGCCACCGAGGCGGGTGTGGCGCTGCTGTCGGTGCGCCGGGAGACCCGCTGGGAGCAGCTGGACGGGCTGGCCAGGGCCGTCCTCGGCGGTCCGGACGCTCCGGACACCGCCGACCACAACGTCGGCGACCTCTTCTCGCTGGCCCAGACCACCGCCGTGCTGACCGGCGGGATCGTCTCCATCGAGGACACCTCCAGCCGGGTGCTGGCCTACTCCCGCTCCTCGGACACCGACGAGGTGGACGACCTGCGGCGGCTCTCCATCCTCGGCTGGCAGGGCCCCGAGCCCTACCTCTCCAAGCTCCGCGAGTGGGGCATCTTCCAGCACCTGCGCAGCTCGGACCGGGTGATCGCGGTCGAGCCGCACCCCGAGCTGGGCCTGCGCCGACGGCTGGCGATCGGGATCCGGGCGGGCGCGCAGCCGCTCGGCACGATCTGGGTGCAGGAGGGCGCGCAGCCGCTCACCGAACGGGCCGAGCAGGCACTGGTCGGCGCGGCCCGGGTGGCCGCCGGCCAGCTGGTGCGCCGGCGGCGGGAGCTGTCGGCGGACGTCCGGCTCACCCGCACCCTGCTGACCGGGTTGCTGGAGGGCAGCACGGGGCCGCAGTCGCTGGCCACCCATCTCGGCCTCGACCCGCACCGGGCGGCCACCGTGCTGGCGTACTCGGCCGAGGGGCCGGACGCCACCCGGGCCGACGTGACCGGCCTGGTCTCGGTGCACGCCGCCGCCCGGCACCGCGGCGCGCTGCTCGCCCCGATCGAGTCGCGGATCTACGTGCTGCTGCCCGAACTGCCCGCCGCCCTGCCGCTGGCCACCGTGCGCGGCTGGGCGCAGGAGGCGGTGGACGCTGCCCGGGACCACCTGGGCGTGCCGCTGCGCGCGGCGATCGGCAGCACGGTCGGCGGGCTCGCGGCGGTGCCGGCCTCGCGGGCGCAGGCCGACCGGATCCTGGACGCGATGGGGCGCGGCGGGGTGGCCACCGAGGTCGCCGCGCTGATCGACGTGCAGGCGGAGGTGCTGGTCAGCGAGGTGCTGGCGCTGCTGCAGGAGCGGCCGGCGCTGCGCGACCCGCGGCTGTCCGCGCTGACCTCCTACGACGCGCGGCACGGAACCCGGCTCGCCGAGTCGGTGCTGGCCTGGTTGGACGCGCTGGGCGAGGTACGGGTGGCCGCGCAGGCGCTGCACATCCACCCCAACACGCTGCGCTACCGGGTACGGCGGGCCGAGCAGCTCACCGGTGTCGACCTGGCGCAGCCGCAGCAGCGCCTGCTGGCGATGCTGCAACTGCGGCTGCCGGCCGAGGAGCCGGAGCTCCACCCGTAGTCGCCCACGGAGGGCTCAGCCGCGGGCGCGCTCCCGGCGCCACTGCTCCCAGGCGGCGAGCCAGGCCTGCTCGGCGGTCCACCGCCGCTCCTCCGCGTCCGCCACGCTCCGCGGGCCCGCGGTCAGCAGCTCCCAGGCCTGCTGCGCGGGCAGGCTCGGCACGTGGCTGGCGAAGGCGGTGTAGCGGACCACCTCCTCCAGCGCCGCCCGGCCGTCCGCGGTGTCCTGCGCCCAGTCGGTCTGCTCGGCCAGCCTGGTCAGGTGGTCGACCATCGCCGCCACCGCCGCGTCCGCCTCCTCCCGGCTCTCCGAGGCGAGCCGCATCTGCTGGCGGACCGCCGCCTCCCAGCGCTCCGCCTGGTCCGCGCCGCGCAGCCGGCGCGGCAGCCGGGACGGCCGGCAGCCGCTCTGCTGGGTCTGCAGGGCCAGCGCGTGCGCCACGGTGTACTCGATGATCGCCCGGTGCGCGTCCAGACCGGTGACGTTGACCGGCTGCCGCTCGGCGGCCAGCGCGGCCCGGGCCCTCCGGGCGGCCAGTGTCTGGAGCAGCGCGGTGCGGCCGCGGACGAAGCGGTCGGTGTCGAGCACCCGGGCCAGCTCGACCCGGCCCGGGGCGATGCCACGGCCGCAGATCGTGACGGTGCTGCCGGCCACCCGCAGCCGGCCGGCCCAGACCGCCCGCGGGTCCTCGCCCGGATAGGCGTCGGCGCGGCGCTCCTCGTGCAGCTGCACCGCGGTCGGCTCACCCTCCACGGTGATCCACTCGCGCAGCGCGCGGACCCGGGCCGGGACCTCCTCCTCATCCACGCCGAGCTGGTGGTAGACCCGGTCGCGCTCGTCCTCGACCACGTCCTCCAGCTCGGGCAGCGGGTGGCTGCGCTCGGCGCCGGGCCGGTAGGTGCGCACCGTGACGTACGGACCGTCCAGCGAGCTCCAGTCGCCGGAGCGCAGTTCGACCCAGCTGAGCTCGCCGTTGTGGGTCTCGAAGGCACTCAGCGCGTCGCTGTCCACCGGGTCGTGGCCCGCGCTCTCCAGGGGGCGCGAGTACTCCTCGTCGCGCGCCGGGGCGATGCCTCGGACGCCGTGTCCCGAACGGTCGACCCCGAAGATCGGGAAGTCCGCCTCGCCGATCACCTGACGACAGCGGCTCTCCTGGTCGTCGAAGAACTCCTCCGGCTGCGCGGGCCGGCCCCCGCTGCTGAATCCCATCGCCTGCCGCACCCCCGGGTCTCGCCGTACCGTTCCGTGACCGGCGGGTCGGGCGGGGTCGCCCGAGCCGATCCGCGTGGCCATACGATACGTCGGCCGCCCGGACCGGGCCATCGGCTTCCCCCTCTCCGGCGGGGCGGCCTGCGGTGTCGGTGGCACTGCCTACCCTGACGCCATGACCACGAGCAACGCCGTACCCGCCCGGATCAGCATCGTCACCCTCGGGGTGGCCGACCTCGACCGCAGCAGCGCCTTCTACTCCGCCCTCGGCTGGGAGCGGTCGAGCGCCTCCAGCCCGGAGATCGTCTGGTTCCGCACCGCCGACTCGGCGCTCGGCCTCTTCCCCGTCGACGAGCTGGCGGCCGACGCGGGCGTGCCGGCGGGCGGCGAGCCGGCCTTCCGCGGGGTGACCCTGGCGATCAACCTGGAGTCACCGCAGGCCGTGGACGCCGCGCTGGCCGTCGCGGTGGCGGCCGGCGCGACGGTGGTCAAGCCGCCGGCCGCCACCGACTGGGGCGGCTACTCGGGCTACTTCGAGGACCCGGACGGCCATCTGTGGGAGCTGGCGCACAACCCGGGCTTCCCCTTCACCCCCTCGGGCCAGCTCGACCTGCCGTAGCCGGCCTCCGCCCGCCGGCGCCGGTCCCCGGTCAGCCCCGGGAGCGGGCCTTGAAGGCCGCCTTGCGGGCCTCCTTCGCCACCCCACGGTCGACGTGCAGCTCTCCCACGGCCTCCAGCACCTCCGCCGTGAACGGGTGCTCGACCCGCCACAGCTCGCCGAAGAAGCTCGCCGGGTTGTCGGTCACCGGCAGCCCCGCGATCAGCTCGCGCAACACCGCCGCGTCGCCCTCGTTCTCCAGCAACTGGCCGGCGAAGGTGTCCACCATCGTCCAGAGCACCATCGCGCGCTCCGGTGCGGGCACATCCGTGACACCGCGCGACACCAGCCAGGCCCGCGCGCCGCCGCCCAACTCCGGATCCTCCAGCACCTCACGGGCGGCCGGCTCGGCCGCCCCGCCCAGCTCGTTCAGCGCCAGCTGGCAGAGCATCCGGCGCAGCGGGGCGATCCGGTCAGCCCCCCGGGACGCCGCCAGCAGCTCCCGGGCGGCGGGCAGCGGCTCGCGCTCGGCCAGCCAGGCCCGGATCTCCTGCTCGGGCAGCACGTTCCCGGCCTCGGCCACGCCCTGCAACAGGGCCGCCGCGTCACCGGTCGCGTACTCGCCGACCAGCGGGGCGTCGAAGCCGTCCTCCAGCAGCCACTGCCGGATCCCGTACTGGCCGAGCGGGGTGAGCCGGACCAGGCCGAACCGCGCCGCCTCCGCCTCGTCCAGCGGCGCGCCCGCCTCGGCGGGCTCCCGGACAGCGCCCTCCCCTTCCTCCTCCTCGTCGAAGAGCTCCGGGTCGATCGGCTGGTACTCGACCAGGCCGATCTCGGCCAGATCGGCGAGCATCGGATCCAGTGCGACCATCACATCGGTGATGTCGCCGAGCATCTCCTCGTCCGGCTCCTCGCCCTCGGGCACCACCAGCAGCGCGGCCAGCACGCCCAGCGGCATGGTCTCCTGCCCGGGCTCGGTGAAGGCGGTGGCCTCGTAGAGCACCTGCAGCGCCTCGTCCAGCAGCTCGGAGGCCTCCTCCTGGACCTCCTCGAACCGCGCGACCAGCTCCTCGGCGCGCTCCTCGTCGGCGTCCCCGCCGGTCTCCGGCTCGTCGTCCAGCGGCTCGATCTCCACCGCCACCTCGGCGACGATGTCGGCGGCGGTCAGCCAGAGCTCCAGCACCGCCTCCGGGTCGCCCTTCTCGACCGGGGCCAGCTCGTCGCTCGGCGCGGCCACCCGGCGGCCGTCCTCGGCGGTCAGCAGCAGCACCAGCTCCAGGTCACCGGCGAGCGACCAGGCCCGCATGGCCTCCAGCACGGCCTCCTCGGCGACCTCGCCCTCGGCCGGGGCCAGCCCGAGGAACCGGGCCGCCGCCTCCCGGTCCGGCTCCAGCAGGTCGCCGAGCTCGTCGACCGGACGCTCCGGGGTGGCCCAGCGGGCCAGCCGGACCGCCCGCGCCAGCAGTGGCACCTCCAGCGCGGCGGCGGCCAGCTCGGCCTCCGGCAGCAGCCTGACCGGGGGCACCAGGACGGCCGCGTCGTCGAGGTCCTCGTCGTCCTCCGAGCCGTGGGCGCCGTAGAGGTCGGCCAGGTCGAAGTCGGCAGGCAGCAGACCCTCGGCCGGCGACCCGGCCGGCCCGGTCGCCGACGGGTTGTCAGTGGTCTTGCGGCGTCGTCCGGCCATGGTCGCGCGATCTCCTCAGGGGGGTCAGGCTGCACTGCGATCAGCGTATCGGCCAGGGGCCCGGCTGCGCCCGTCCTGTGGGGGGCGCGCGCCACCCTGGCACGCCCTTTGCACACCACCCCTTATCCTTCCCTCTGACCTCGTGCACACCCCGCGCGTGGTCAACCCCGGGCAACGATGTCCGGCTCACCTCGCACACCTGCCCCACCACGGAAATCCCCGCACCCCGGCCACCCCACGGCAGACCCGGGCGGGTGGCTCGGCCGATCCCGCCGACCGAGGTGGTGCCCAGCCACAGGAGACCCCTGCCATGGCGGACCTCTCCCCCGCCGGCTCCGGCCTGCCCACCGCGCAGCTGCCCGGTAGCCGACTCTCGGAGGCCCTGCACACCCTGGAGCTCGCTCCGCGGACCCAGCTCCAGCTCGCCGCCGTCAGCCGTTGGAACGCGCTGCGCGGCATACGCGTCGGTCTCTGTGCCGCCGCACTGCTCCTGCTCCTGATCGGGGCCAACCTCGCCACCCCGGTCTACGCCCTGCTCCAGCAGCGGCTCGGGCTGACCGCCTTCGACACCACGCTGCTCTTCACGGTCTACGTCTTCGCGCTGGTCCCGGTGCTGGCCGCGGTCGGGCACTGGTCGGACCTGGTCGGCCGGCGGGCGCTGATCCTGCCCGCGGTCTGCCTCGCGGCCGGCGGGGACGCGCTCTTCGCCACCGCCAACAGCTTCGGCCAGCTCGCCGCCGGACGGGCCGTCCAGGGCGTCGCGGTCGCCCTGGCCACCGGCGCGGCCGGCGCCGCCCTGGGCGACCTGCTGCCGGACCGGCCCACCCTGGCCGCCAAGCTCACCCTGGCCTGCTCGGCCGGCGGGGTCGCGCTCGGCCCGGTGGTCGGCGCCTCGCTGGCCGGCGGCAGCCACCCGCTGCTCACCCCGTTCCTGGTGCACGCGGTGGCCCTGCTGGTGCTCTGCGTCCCGCTCGCCCTGGTGCACCCGCGGATGCCCGGCGCCACCCGCCCGGCCAGCGCGGCGCCGCGCGTCACCAGCCCGACCCACCTGCGGCCGCGCCGGCTGGCGCTGCCGGTCCAGGGCCGGCGCACCTTCCTGCTCGCCGCCGGGGCCGGTTTCGTCTCGTACGCGGTCTTCGGCGTCTACCTGAGCCTCGCCCCGGCCTTCTCGGCCGGCCTGCTGCACACCCACTCCCGGATGGTCGGCGCGGTGGTCGCCGCCCTGCTGCTGGGCTCCTCGGCCACCGCGCAGCTGCTGATCCCGCCCACCACCAACCGCCGGGTGATCGCCCTCGGCATGACCGGCCTGGCCCTCGGCCTGGCCCTGGTGGTCACCTCGGAGTACGCCCACCAGCCGGCGCTGCTCTTCATCGGCAGCGTCCTCGGCGGCGCCTGCCAGGGCGTGGCCTTCCGGTCCCTCTTCACCACCGCCACCACCGCGATGGACCCGTCCCGCCGGGCCAGCGAGATGTCCACCCTGTGGATCATCGTCTACCTCGGCAGCTCGCTCCCGATCGTCGCCGTCGGCGCCCTCTCCCAGCACTACGGCCTGCTCACCGCCGTCAGTGGCTTCGCGGTGATCGCCGCGGCGGCCTGCCTGGGGCTGGCGGGCGCGGTGCTGCGGAAGGACTAGCCGGGCCTAGTCGGACCAGGGGCGCCAGAGCTCGGTGGGGATCTCCACCCCGAAGGGCTCCGGCAGCCGGACGACGTCGCCGAACTTCCAGGTCGTGGCCGTCCGGTAGGTGCTGGAGCTGCGGTCGGGCTCACCGAACAGGGTGACGCCCGGCCGCTGCGGGTCCCGGTCGACCAGCAGGTAGTACGGGACCCCTTCGCGGGCGTAACCGCTCCACTTGGTCGCCCTCATCCGCAGCCCGAGGACCGGCTCCCGGTCGTCCTGGGCGTTGGAGTGCGACGTGACCTCCACCGCCAGCCCGAGCTGTTCGGGGGCCAAGTGCAACACCTCGGCCGCCCGGCTCTTGACGTCGGTGTCCGCATCCACGACGACGAGATCGGGGATGTAGCCGTCACCCACTCCGAGCAGGTCGAGATTGACGCCCTGCGCGGCCCGCCACGGGAAGGCGGGATCCGCGAAGCGGGCATAGCCGACGGCATTCTGGATGTCGGTGAGGATCCCGGCATGCGGATACACCGGCGCAGGCGACACTACGATCTCTCCCCCGACGACCTCGACCCGCGTGCCGTCCTTCGGCAGGTGCAGGAAGTCGAACAACTCGTCCCGGACCCACATCTCGTACGGCGTGTCCGGCAACATCAGGTGCGCGATCGCAGCGACGGACATCTCGGCACTCCCTCCACGGTCGCGGGCCCAGCATCGCCCAGCGTAGGCAGACACCGCGCCGCCGCAGGAGACATTCCCTCGAAGGAGTGTTCCACGCGGCGGTGAACTGACAGCCCCGGACATTCGAGTCCGGCGTCCGCAGCGGCGCGCCCGGGGCTGGCCGGGACGGTGCCGCACCGGGATCAGTCGGACCAGGGCCGCCAGCGCTCGGTGGAGAACTCGAAGCCCAGCGGCTCGGGCAGCTTCACCGGGGCGCCGAACAACCAGCTGCTGTGCTCGCGGTAGCGGCCGGTCCCCTGGTCGGGATCCGCGTACAGGGTGACGCCCGGGTTGCGCGGATCCCGGTCGACGAGGAGGTAGAACGGCACGCCGGACCGGGCGTAGCCGCTCCACTTGGTCTCACGGCGCCCGCGCCCGAACGCCGGCTCGCGGTCCCCGGCGGCGTTCGACGGCGACGTAACCTCGACCACGAGCATGAGCTGGTGCGGATAGAGATGCTGGGCCCGGGCCGCACCCGCCCTCGCCAGGACCTCGTGGTTCAGCACCATCAGGTCGGGGATGTAGCCGTCGCTCACCTCGACGAGGTCGAGCTCCGTCGTCTGGACGGCCCGGAGGGGAAATTCGTCGTCGCGCAGTTCGGCCGCGACGACACCCCTGTTGATGTCGGACACGATGATGTTGTGGTCCACCGCAGGCGCAGGCGACACAACGAATTCCCCTCCGACCACCTCGACCCGGGTGCCGTCCTCCGGAATCCGCAGGAACTCGGCGAGTTCGCCACGGACCCACAGGGCGTACGGCGAGTCGGGCATGGTCCACTGACCGAACGCGACGACGGACATCTCGGCACTCCCTCCAGAGCCGTGGACCCAGCTTCGCCCAGCGTAGGCAGGTACAGCACCGCCGCATGGAACATTCCCTCGAAGGAGTGTTCCACGCGGCGGTGACGTGACGGTCCCCGCCGGACCTCACGGGCGTCGCGTCACACCAGCCCCTCGCACCCGGCGGACCGCATCATCATCACGTGCGAGCGGTCCGCGAGCGTGAACGGCAGCTCCAGGCTCCGGCCGCTCCGCAGCGTCTCCTCCGTGCGGGGCACCGCGTCCTCCCCCACCAGCATCTCCCGGAACCAGTTGAGCTGAAGGCTGCCGAGCGGCAGGACGCGCACCGACTCCCAGAGTGCCGCCAGCGCGTCCGGCACCCGCGCGAACGTCGCGGGGTGGGTGATCCCGGTCAGCTCCACCGTCACCGGGCCGACCACCGTGTCCTCACCGCTCACCGTTCGCCGTTCCGCTCGCTCCGGCGGCCCGGTGGGACCACCGACCACACCACCTTGCCGATGCCCTGGTCGCCACGTGAACGCCAACCCCAGCTATGGGAAAGCGAGTTGACCAGCAGCAAACCGCGCCCGGTCTCCTCGTCCGCGCGCACCTCGCGCATCTCGGGGAGAGCGCTGCCGGCGTCGTGCACCTCGATCCGCAACCGGTCCGGGTCCACGGCCAGGCGCACCCGGATCAGGTACCCCCGCGGACTGCCGTGCGTGACCGCGTTGGCGGTCAGTTCCGAGAGGACGATCAGCCCGGCGTCCGCGAACCGCTCGCCGCCCTTGACCCGCGCCAGCAGGTTCGTCAGCAACTGCCGTGCGAGCGTAGGGGATCTGACGCTACGCGGCAACCAGCACTCGTCCTTGGCCGCCAACTCCGGCGGTCGGTTCAGCATTTCGGGCATGACAAGGCCACCTTCCGGACGTGGCGGGAGATGCATCCAGGGCGCTGCCGACTGCGCGACAGCGACGGAGGCGGGCAAAGGAATGCCCGGCAGTCGACAGCCGACATGATCACGCACCGTCGAGAACCGCTAAAGATTGTTGGCGTCGCCCGAGGGAGGCAGACTTACGAGCCACAGCAGAGGGGAGGTCCGACGTGCCCGTGAACAGGAACCCGACCGTCCGTCAGCGGCGGCTCGCCCGAACGCTCAAGGAGCTGCGGACGGCCAAGCGGCTGACTCTTGCCCAGGCGGCACATCAACTGGCGTGCGCGGAGAGCAAGATCAGTCGGATCGAGGCGGCTCAGTCGGGCGTCCGGCTGGTTGATCTCCGATTGCTGCTCGACCTGTATGAGGTCCGCGATCCCGCCGTGAGAGCCGACCTGGAGGGGCTCTCACGTGAAGGCCGACTCCGTGGCTGGTGGGACCGCTACTCGGACACGCTGACGCCGCTCTACGCCGACTACATCGCACTGGAAGCCGATGCGTCGGACATGTACAGCATCCAAACCCTTCTGGTACCTGGTCTCTTGCAGACAGAGGACTACACCCGGGCGGTGGTCCGGGCACAGATAGAGGATGCGACCCCGGAACAAGTCGAGACGCTCACGAAGGTCCGCCAGGAGCGCCGGTCGGTACTCGCGCGAGACATTCCGCTGCGCATGTGGGTCGTGCTGTCGGAGTCCGTTCTCAAGCACGAGATCGGCGGCAGGGCGGTCATGCGCGAGCAGCTCGACTTCCTCGTCACGGTAGCCGGGAATCCGAACATCAACATCCAGGTTCTTCCGGAGAGTTCGGACGTCCATGCCGCGCTGTTCGGCCCGGTGGCCATTCTCAGCTTCCCGGAGACAACCGAAACCGACGTGGCATACGTGGACAGCCTGCTCAGCACGCTCTACATCGAGGAGCCGGCCGAGGTGTTCAAGTACGCCCACCTGTTCCGCCGAGCTCTGGCGGAATCGCTGCCCCGCACGGAATCCATCGCGCTGATCGAGCGCATCGCGAAGGGAATGATCTAGATCATGGCGAGCACCTCACTGCCGTCCGCCTCCAGTGCCCGGCTCACCTGGCGCAAGTCCTCGTTCTCGGGTGCCCAGAGCGACTGCATCGAGGTCGCCGATGGCATCCCCGGCGTCATCCCCGTCCGCGACTCGAAGGACCCGGACGGCCCGACCCTGGTCTTCCCCGCCGCCTCCTGGCAGGCGTTCGTGGCCGGCGTTCGCGCCGGGGAGTTCCGCGCCGAGAACTGACAGCCTCCGACACGCCACACGCCCCGCCTCACGGCTCGGGGACACACTGACGGCAGTGGCCACCGCACCCTCCCGGAGTTCCGATCCAACTCCGAGAGTCTTGCGGTGGCCACCGACATGTCCGGCGAACCGCCCCATGCCAGGCCGCACGGCCCCGACAGCGAAAGGCGAAGCCGGGGCCCGATCAGGCAGGCGCCGCGCCCCGATCCGTCAGCCCGCGGCGCTCTGTGCCACCGCCTGCCGCACCCGGTCCGCGAGCCCGTCGCCCGCCGCCACCATCCGCACGTTCGCCCCCGCGCCCGCGGCGCCTTCCGCCCCCACCAGCAGGAAGCGCTGCTCGGGGTGCGCCTGCGCGAAGCCGGCCACCACCGAGTCGAACTGATCGCCCGCCGACTGGTCCCCCGCTGCGACGACCAGCGTGCAGCGCTTGAGCAGCAGGCCACCCAGCGTGCCGGGCAGGCTCGCCGGCGCCGCGGTGACGTAGCTCGCCCGGGCGTGCATCGGCCCGGCCGCCGCCTGGGTGCCGGACCAGGCCTGGGCGCCGACCGCGTCCGGCGCGAGGCCGGCCGGGCCGGTGACCAGGCAGGCATTGAAGGCGACGAAGGGCTGGGTGGGCGCCGGCGTCGGCGCCGGGGCGGCACGGTGCGTCGTACAGCCGCCGAGCAGCCCGGCGGCGACGGCAGCACCGAGCAGTGCGCCCCCGGTCCGGACCGTCCTTCGCACCATGACCGCCGCCACCGAAACCGTTGATGACACCGCTGCCGCTCCCTCGCACTCGCTCTGGCTGCCCACGGTCACGTCCCCGTGGGCCAAGCAGAGCCTAGAGCACGAGGAACTCCACAACTCCTCCCCGAAATCCACACCAACTCAACTTATCTCAAAATCCTCTGAGAAAAACATCTTCTGACTTCCAGTCATATTTAAGAAACCCCACAGCCCTGGCGCCGCAGGTGCGGTTCGTATCCGCTCACACAGTGGACCGGCCAACAGGCGCGCTGGTAGAACTCTCCGGCTCTTATCTGATCTTTACTCAGCAGGAGGGATAGTGCGCCCACCTTTCGGGACGCCCCCAGTCGCCCGCAGGCGACGACAACTACTGCGCTGGACAGCGTCATTGACCACGCTCACGGTCGGCTTCACGCTGGCGGCCGGCGCCGCCGAGGCGATACCGCAGCCGACCGCCAAGGCTGTGGCGGCGGGCAAGCGGGTGGACACCACGAAGGTGTCCACGCCCCAGCAGCAGTCCGGCTCGGCGGCCGGCAAGTCGCACCTGGTCTCCGCCGACACCACCCGCGGCACCGGCACCGGTCCGTTGCCGGGTCACGGCCCGGGCACCGCTCCCGGCCAGCTCGCGCCGTTCACGCCGAAGGACCGGGTCGCCGACCCGTTCCTGGTGGACCGCTCGGGCAACGTGCGGACCGCGCCCGGCAGTGAGCCCGGCAAGTCCGGGCTCACCGGCTTCGACGCCGGCAAGAGCGTCGAGGACACCGGCAAGCGCGACGACCACGAGAAGGTCTTCAACAACCCGGACGGCACCCAGACCGTGCGGACCTACGCCGGCCGGGTCTCGTACCCCAACCCGGACGGCACCTGGTCGGACATCGACCCGACGCTGGTCCCGTCCACCAAGCCGGTCGCCACCCCCACCCCGCGCCCCACCCAGGCCGCCGCACCACACGCGTTCGCCCTGGCCGCGCGCCCGGCCAGCGACGTGAGCCCCGCTCCCGGCGACCGCACCGGCAGCCCCAAGCTGACCAAGAAGGCCGACTCCCAGGACGTCGAGCTCGCCACCACCGCGAACGACCCACAGCTGATGTCGATCAGCGGCGACGGCACCGACCGCGTCTCCTTCGGCCTGGACGACGCCACCGCGGCCACCGGCCAGGTAGCCGGCAACGAGGTCGTCTTCCCCGGCGCCCGCCCGGGCGCGGACCTGGACCTGAAGACCGTGGACGAGGGCTTCAAGGAGACCATCGTCCTGCACGGCACGGACGCGCCCACGGTCTGGACCTTCCCGATCACCGCTCCCGGCCTGACCCCGAAGATCGCCGCCAACGGCGACGCGGTCTTCGTGGACGCCTCCGGCGCCGTCAAGGTGACCGTCCCCGCCGGCACCATGACGGACGCGAACATCGACCCGCGTTCGGGCGAGGGCGCGTTCTCGGACGGCGTGCACTACGCGATCGTCGACGACCACGGCGGCAAGGCGCTCCAGGTCAGCGTCGACTCGGCCTGGCTGCACGACCCGGCCCGGGTGTTCCCGGTCAAGGTCGACCCGTCCTCGGCGAACACCACGGCCGACACCACCGCGTTCTTCGAGAAGAACCTGGTCAACGGCCAGACCAACATCGCGAGCAGCTCCAGCAACTCGGACCTCAAGGTCGGCGACTACGACGGCTCGCACGCCTCGGCCTCCTTCGTCCGCTTCCCGGTGCAGACCTCGATCGCGAACGCCTCGGTGATCGGCGGCGGGGTCAACCTGTACACCACCTGGTCCGGCTACTGCGCCACGGCCGCCGAGGTGGACGTCAAGGCCATCACCAGCGGCTGGAACCTGGGCACCTCGCAGAACTGGCCCGGTGTCGGCTACCCGGCCGCCCAGTCCGGCTCGGCGTCGTTCACCGGCGGCACCGGTACCGGCTGCGGCGGTTCGCAGTGGGAGCGCATCCCGCTGAACTCCACCGGCCTCGGCCAGGTGACGTCCTGGACCCACGGCGGCGCCAACAACGGCTTCCTGCTGTACGGTTCGGCGAACGACGTCTACCACTGGAAGCGCTTCAACTCGACCGCCTCCGGCTCGAACCCCCCGTTCCTGGACGTCACGTACGCCCCGGACGACGCGAGCTTCAACTTCGCGTCCAGCTGGGACTTCGCGCCCTCGCACATCCAGCAGGGCCAGATCGCCGTCACGGTCACCAACACCTCGTCCAACACCTGGGCGTCCGGCACCGGCAACGGCTCCTACGCGCTCGGCTCGCGCACCTACCGCGCCGACGGCTCGCTGGTCGGCTGGGGTTCGAGCGTCTCGTTGCCGAACACCGTCGGCCCGAACCAGTCGGTGAAGCTGGAGGCGATCAGCCCCGCGCTGCCGCCCGGCACCTACACGCTCTGCTGGGAGATGGAGAAGCGCGGCTTCTACGCGTTCAGCGACGTCGGCGGGCACAACGCCTGCTGGTCGTACACCATCAACAACATCCCGCCGCAGGTCGACACCTCGTACCCGCCGAACAACGCGACCGAGCCCACGCTGACCCCGACGCTGTTCGCCACCGGCCACGACCCGGACAACTGGCCGGGCACCGGGCTGACCTACAAGTTCGGCGTCTGCGGCGGCACCCAGGCCGCGCCGGTGAACTGCTTCGACTCCGGCGGCTTCACCAGCGCCACCAACTGGCAGGTCCCGACCGGCAAACTCGCCTGGGGCCAGAGCTACTTCTGGCAGGTCTGGATATCCGACGGCAACGCCACCGCGGGCCCGTTCGTGCAGGGCTTCTTCACCACCCAGGTCGGCCAGCCACCGATCACCTCGCACCTGACCGAGAACCCGGCCGGGCGCGGATTCGACCCGCAGAGCGGCAACTTCACCACCGAGGCCGCCGACTCCACCGTGGCCACCGCGGGCCCGGCGCTGGACGTGCACCGCACGTACAACAGCCTCGACCCGCGCGGCAACGGCATGTTCGGTGCCGGCTGGATCTCCCCGCTGGACATGCGGGCGGTGATCGACGACGATGGCTCGAGCAACGTCGTGATCACCGACGTGGACGGCCGGCAGATCCGGTTCGGCTGCAACCCGAGCACCACGCCGAGCACCGGTCCGCCGTGTGCCTCCTACGCGCCGCCACTGGGCACCTACGCCACGCTGACCGCGCAGACCGGCGCTAACAACGCGGTCACCGCGTTCACGCTGACCGAGAAGGGCGGCACCGCCTACACCTTCACGGTCACGGCCGCGAACCCCGCCGCCTTCCAACTCGGCCAGGTCAAGGACTCCGACGGCCGGGCCAACACCTTCTCCTACGACGGCAACGGCCTGCTCAGCAGCGTCACCAGCGCGACCAGCGGCCGCGCGCTGCACTTCAACTGGTCCACGCCGGCCGGCGCGAGCTTCCCGCACGTCTCGCGGGTCTTCACCGACCCGGTGTCCGGCACCGACCAGAACACCGACCTGACCTACCTGTACACCTACACCGGTGACCAGCTGACCTCGGTCTGCCCGCCGACCTCCGGCACGGCCTGCACCACGTACGCCTACACCAGCGGCTCGCACTACAGGACCGCGGTGCTGGACGCCGGACCGCAGTCCTACTGGCGGCTCAACGAGGCCGCCGGCACCACCGCCGCGAGCAGCGTCACGCTCAACGAGGGCAACGACAACGCCACGTACGGCAACGTGACGCTCGGCCAGGGCGGCCCGATCGCCGGCTCGCCGGCCACCGCGGCCTCCTTCAACGGCACCAACTCCTCGGTCCGGCTGCCGGACAACCTGCTGTCGTCCAGCTCGAACCTGGCCGTCGAGCTCTGGTTCAGGACGACCACCGCGGGCGGCCCGCTGCTCTCCTACCAGAACACCACGCTCGGCACCCCCGCGACCAGCTGGACCCCGGCCCTGTACCTGGGCACGGACGGCAAGCTGCGCGGTGAGTTCTGGCAGGGTGCGGCCACGCCGATCACCTCGGCGAACCCGGTCAACGACGGCAACTGGCACCACGTGCTGCTCTCCGGCGCCGGCAACACGCAGACGCTGTACCTGGACGGCGGTCAGGTCGGCACGTTGGCCGGCACCATCGCCAACTCCGCCCAGCCGATCACCTACGTCGGCGCCGGCTTCTCCAGCGCCGACTGGCTCGGCGCGGGTCAGGGCTCCGGCGACCGGTACTTCAACGGTCAGATCTCCGACGTCGCGTTCTACAACCACCCGGTGGGCGGGGCGACCGCGGCCGCGCACAACCAGACCGGCCGCACCGCCGCGAACGCGCTGCTGACCAAGGTCACCGAGCCGTCCGGCGCGGTGCACGCCCAGATCTCGTACGACACCGCGGCGGACCGGGTCACCCAGACCACGGACGCCAACGGCGGGACCTGGAAGCTCAACACGCCGACGGTGACCGGCTCCTCCGGTGTCTACCGGTCGGCCGTGATGGGCTCGGCGCCGCAGGGCTACTGGCGGCTGGCCGACTCCGCGGGAGCGGACGCGGCCAACCAGCTGGGCACCGCGTACGGCAACTACAACAAGGTGACGCTGGGCACCCCGGGCCCGTACGCGGCGAGCGACATCACCGCCGCCTCGTTCGACGGCGCGTCCTCGTGGACGGCGCTGCCGAGCGGCCTGGTGCCGAACAGCGGCCCGTCCGCGCTGGAGCTGTGGTTCAACACCACGACCCCCGGCGGTGTGCTCTTCTCCTACCAGGCACAGCTGGTCACCGACCCGAACGGTCCGCAGTACTCCTACACCCCCGCGCTCTACGTGGGCGGTGACGGCAAGCTGCAGGGCGAGTTCTGGGACGGCAGCGGCAACGCGATGAGCTCCCCGAGCTCGGTGGCGGACGGCAGGTGGCACCACGTCGTGCTCTCCACCGACGCGACCGGCGCCGGCCAGGCGCTCTACCTGGACGGCACCCAGGTCGGCTCGAAGACCGGCACGGTCAGCCAGACCGGATGGGGGATGACCAACGTCTACCTCGGCGCCGGCCTGATCGCCGGCGGCTGGCCCGACCAGCCGAGCGACCACGCCGGTCACTTCAAGGGCGCGATCAGCGAGTTCGCCTTCTACAACCACCAGTTGACCGCCACCGACGTGGCCAACCACTTCCAGGCGTACGCCTCGGGCAAGCTGGCGCCGCTGACCACCGCGACCGTGACCGACCCGAGCGGGAAGACCGTCTCCTCGGCCTACGACCCGAACAACGGCGGGCGGATGATCTCGTCCACCGACGCGCTGGGGGCGACCACGACCTACGGGTACGACACCGGCGGCTTCCAGGCCACCGTCACCGACCCGAACGGCAACACCAGGATCGAGGGGCACGACGCCCGCGGCAACGTGGTCAGCGAGACCACCTGCCAGGACCGCGCGCACCAGATCTGCTCGACCAGCTACCACAGTTACTACCTGAACACCGCGAACCCGGTCGATCCCCGCAACGACGCGGTGACCGACACCCGGGACGGCCGGTCCGCCTCGGCGAGCGACAACACCTACTGGACGCACAACGACCTGGACGCCGCGGGGCGGGTGATCGCCACGACCACGCCGCCGTACACCAACGGCACCGGTCGGGTGGCCACCACCACCTACACCACGGGCACCGAGGCGGCCGTCGACTCCGGCACCGTCCCGCCCGGCCTGCTCGCGAGCAAGACCACCGCGGGCGGTGCGAAGGCGACCTACGGCTACTTCCACAACGGCGACCTCGCGCAGGTCACCGACCCGGCCGGCCTGGTCACCAAGTACAGCTACGACCAGCTGGGCCGGATGACCAGCCACACCGTCTACGACGCGGTCAGCGCCCCGAACGGCCTGACCACCTCGGTGACCTACGACGGTGACGGCAAGTTCCTCACCGAGACCGAGCCGGCCACCACCGACCGGGTCACCGGCGTGGTGCACACCGAGCAGACCGCGTACACCTACGACCCGGACGAGAACCTGCTCACCGAGGTCAAGTCCGACCTGACCGGCAAGGACCCCTCCCGGACCGAGACGTACGCGTACAACGCGCTCGGCCAGCTGGCCACCGAGACCGACGCGGACGGGCACAGCGAGTCCTACGGCTACGACGCCTACGGCAACCGGTCCTCCAAGACCGACGCCAACGGCACCACCATCGCCTACGCCTACTCCCCCCGCGGCGAGCTGCTGACCAGCACGCTCAAGGGCTGGACCGGCGATCCGACCGCGCCCTCCCCGGCCGTCGACCTGGTGCTGGACTCCAAGGCGTACGACCCGGCGGGGCGCCTCGCCTCGGACACCGACGCGATGGGCCGAACCAACTCCTACACCTACTACGACGACAACGCGACCAAGACCGAGCAGCGCACCGACGGCACCCACACCCTCCAGCTGCACGCCTTCACCTACGACGGCGCCGACGACCGGGTCAGCGACCTCACCGACGGCGAGACGCTCACCAACTACACGGTCGACGCCGCCCACCGGGTCACCAACGAGGCGACCAAAGTCGGCCTGGACACCAACAACCAGCCGATCTGGCGCACGACGGCGACCAGCTACGACGCGGACGACCACGAGACCTCCGTGGTGCGGACCGACTCGACCGGCGCGCTCACCGCCCAGACCGACTACACCTACGACCCGATGGGCCGCGAGCTCACCGAGACCGTGCACAACGGCGCGAACAACCTGGTCACCACCTGGACCCGCGACCAGCGCGGCCTCACCACCGCGGAGAAGGACCCCGCCGGGAACGAGACCGACTACCAGTACGACAGCGCCGGCCGCCAGGCCTACGTCACCGAGCCGTCCCGTCCGGTCGAGGCGGTGGGCGGCACCGCCGTCACGGCCACGCCGTTCGAGACCTTCGGTTACGACACCTTCGGCGACCAGACCTCGCACTCCGACGAGAACGGCAACACCACCTACGCCAGCTACGACGCGGTGGGCAAGGTGACCGGCACGATCGAGCCGAACTACACGGCGCCGGGCAGCACCACCCCGATCACCGCCACGACCAGCGACAGCTACGACAAACTCGACCAACTGATATCCCACACCGACCAGTTGGGCAACACCACCAGCTCGGTCTACGACCAGCTCGGCCGCGACGTCACCAAGACCGACCCGGCCGTGGGCGGCGCGACCACCGGCGGCGTGTGGCACTACGGCTACGACGCCGTGGGCGAGCAGCTCTCGCAGACCGACCCGACCGGCGCGGTCCAGCAGGCCACCTACGACTTCCTCGGTCGCAAGGTGACGGAGACCCAGCTGGAGCGCTCCCCGGTGGCCGCCGCGTACACCACCGCGCTGGCGTACAACGCGACCGACGACCTGGTCTCGGAGACCTCCCCGACCGGGGTGGTCACCGGCTACGGCTACGACCTCGACCACGAGAAGACCAGCCAGACCGACGCCTACGGCAACACCACCGGCTTCGCCTACGACGCCCTCGGGCGCGACGTGAAGACCACCGACCCGTCCGGCACCGGTCAGAGCACCGTCTACGACCCGGCCGGCCGGATCACCGCGGTCAACGACCTGGACAACACCGGCAAGGTCCTGCGCACCCACAGCCTGGCCTACGACCCGGCGGGCAACGTCACGTCGGCGACCTCGGCCCTGGGTGCCACCACCACCTACACCTACGACTCCGACCACCACCCGCTGACCGAGACCGAGACCACCGCGCCCGGCTCGACCATCACCACCTCCTTCGGCTACGACGCGGTCGGCAACCGCACCCGTTACACCGACGGCCGCGGCAACAACTTCCTTACCACCTACAACAGTTGGAACCTGCCCGAGTCCCAGGTCGAACCGGCCACCACGGCCTACCCGAACGCGGCCGACCGCACCTACACCACGAGCTACGACGCGGCCGGACAGGCCGTCAGCCTCGCGGAGCCCGGCGGCGTCACCCGCACCCGCACCTACGACCAGCTCGGACGCCTCACCAAGGAGACCGGCTACGGCGCTGAGGCGGCAACCCGCGACCACGCCTTCGGCTACGACCTGATGGGTCGGATCACCTCCACCGGCGCGGTCACCACGGACGACCAGTTCACCTACAACGACCGCGGTCAGCTGCTGTCGGCGAGCGGCCCCTCGGGCAACTCCTCCTTCGCCTACGACGGCGACGGGCGGATGACCACCCGCACCGACGCCTCCGGCACCTCCGCCTACACCTACGACCAGGCCGGACGCCTGGCCACCATGGCCGACGCCGCCGCGGGGGCGACCACCGCGGTCGGTTACGACAAGGACGCCCAGGTCGTCAGCATCGGTTACGGGACCGGCAACGACACCCGGACCTTCGGCTACGACCCGCTGCACCGGCTCACCACCGACAGCGTCACCACCGCGTCCGGGGCCACGGTCGCCTCGATCGCCTACGGCTACAACCTCGACGACCAACTGACCAGCAAGACCACCACCGGATTCGCCGGAGCCGCCACCAACACCTACACCTACGACCAGGCCGGGCGCCTCACCTCGTGGAACAACGGGAGCACCACCGTCCCGTACGCCTACGACGCCTCCGGCAACCGCACGCAGATCGGCGCCCAGACGCTGACCTACGACGCCCGCAACCGCCTCCTCTCGGACGGCAAGGCCGCGTACACCTACACCGCGCGCGGCACCATGTCGGGCAAGACGCCGAACGGGTCGACGACCACCGAGGCGATGCAGTTCGACGCCTTCGACCGGATGCGCGCCGACGGCAACCAGAACTACGACTACGACTCCCTGGACCGTCTGCTCACCACCGGTACGACCGGCGGCCCCACCACCACGCTGGCCTACTCCGGCACCGGCGACGAGGTCGCGTCCGACGGCACCGTCAGCTACTCCCGGGACCCCAACGGCGTGATCACCGGGATCACCGGGGGCGGCGTCAACGCCGTCGCCCTCACCGACCAACACGACGATCTGGTCGGTGACTTCGCCGCCGGCGCCGGCACGCTGACCGACTCCGCGGCGTACGACCCGATCGGCAACACCATCGCCACCTCGGGCACCCGGCACTCGCTCGGTTTCCAGTCGGACTTCACGGATCCGACCACCGGCAAGGTCGACATGCTGTCCCGCTGGTACGACCCGTCGACCAGCAACTTCGTCTCCCGGGACAGCTACAGCCCCGACCACGCCGTCTCGGACCTGCCGGACCGCTACGCGGTCGAGGGCATGGACCCGTGGTGGTCGGACCCCAACCCGAGCATCGCGCAGGACCGCTACGCCTACGGCGACGGCGACCCGCTGGCCTTCACCGACCCGGACGGCCACTGGGGCATCCCGGGCTGGGCGAAGAAGGCCGGACGCTTCGTCGAGCACACCGCGTCGAGCGTCGTCCACAACCCGGTGGGCGCGCTGAAGACCGGGGCGAACTTCGTCTACCAGGTCTCCGGCGCCGCCGACGTCGTCAACTGCGCCACCCACCCGGGCTGGGGCAGCTGCGCACAGGCGGCACTCGCGGTCGCCTCGTACATCCCGGCAGTCGGCGAGGGCGCGATCGCCCTGCGGGCCGCCTCGGTGGCCTCCAAGGGCGCCCGGGTGGCCGGAGCGATCGGCCGCGGCGCCCGCGCGATCAACACCGGCATCTACGCCTACCGCACGGGCAACGAGCTCTACCACGGCCACTACAAGCAGGCGTTCAAGGACGTCGCCACCGCCTACGTGCTCGGCAAGGTGGCCAAGCACGTACCGGGAGCCGCCCGAAGGCTGGGCAGCCGGCTGAGGTCGGCCAGCACCCGGGCACGGACAGCGGCCACCGGCCGGGTCGGCGCGCTCATGAAGGGAGCCACCCGCAACGGCCGCCGGAGCACGCCGGCCGAGCCGCACCATCCACTCGGCCCGTACCGGGATAACGGCAAGAGCGGCATCGACCTGCGGCGTTCGGCCGCCACGCCGGACGGTGAACGGTGGAACTTCAACACCGGTCACGGCTTCTACCGGGCACACAAGCCGAAAACTCCGCAGGAGAATTTCCTGCAACGCGACACGAACCTGACCCCCGACGAGATCGAGCAGGCCATCGTGAACCACGTCCACGCCTTCCGGGGCAAGGGTGGGGTGCTTCCGGCTCTGGACCGCGGCGAGAAGGAACTCACGCACGAGGTGGAGGTCCGGGGCTACAAGGTGGGATACCGCGTCGGCTACACGGCACGCGACGGTGAGGTCCGCGTGGGAACCTACTGGCACAACAAGTAAGGATGAACCATGTCTACATCTATCGTTCTGGCCAGAGAGATGATCGAGGCGATCTCCGCCGGTGACCAGGAGGCCATCAGGCTCGCCGAGCGGTACTTCATCGAACACGTCACGTTCGCGGACGCCGACGAGCTCTTGGCGATGCTGCACACGGTGATAGCCGATGACTGGATGGCGCTGCCCCCGTGGGCTCGCAACCTGTGCTATCGGCTGGCCTGCCTGCAGCGTCCCGACGACCCGGCGCTGCTGCGGGAGGCGGGCGTCGACCTCTACAACTTCGGCCCCGACTGGGACGAGTTCGCCGAAGCCCTCGAAGCGCGGGCCACGGAGCTGGAGGGCGAGGACCGACCCGCCGACCAGTAATGCGCAGCTGACCAGCTGATCCACCCTGAGGGTGCCTGCCCGGACGAAGTTCCCCGGACAGGCACCCTCCTCGTCTCCTCCCCGAGCCGATCGGTTACCAGACCTTCAACGAGGGCAGCGAGCGCAAGCTCCGCGTCTACCACGGCCATTACAAGCGGGCGTTCATGGACGTAGCAACTGGATACGTACTGAACAAGATCGCCAAGCATGGCGGCGCGCTGGGCCGGCGAGCCGGGACAGCCCTACGACGCGGCGAGTCGAGGGCCGGCAGGGCACACGTGGAAGCGCCACGCTCGACCGCGACCGCCAAGTGCCCGCCGAAGCGCTGCGTGCGGGGACGGCCCGACCGGTTTCCGGCCGGCCCGTCCCTGCCTCTCATGTGCCGCAGGAGACGAAACACGGCAGACGACGAAGCAAGGCACCGGACACATGACAGTTCCCTCGGGCGAAGCTCGCCCGCTCCAGTGGTTCACCGGCCCCCCGGCGGCGCTCGACCTGCTCAGGCAGGCTGCCACTCGCGCCAAGGTGGCTCTCTCTCCCGACATTCCCCCCCCACAGCCGACGAGGCATGGGACCTGGCCTCCGCCCTCATGACGCTCCTGATGAAGATCGGCCTTGAGGACGACCGCCCGAACGCGATCGGCCACCTCATCGAATCACTGATCGACAGCCTTGCGGTGTACTACGACACCGACGACGAGGAGGATGAGGGCGAGTGAGCTGACGACTCGCCCGCCCAGCACATGGAGGCCCCGGACGCCGGAACCCGAGATCGGTCCGGGGCCTTTCGCACTGGTGGGCAGCGGACGGTTTCAAAGCGCTGGCACAGGTGAGCGCCTGACCGCCCGAGGACCGAAAACGGTTGCAGCGATGGCCACATGTTCCCGGGAAACCCGACCGAGACGGTCTTCCCCCAGTCGTGGCCCGCAGGCGACACAATGGAATCCATCTCCGACATCGCCACGGATCCCACTGGCCGCCGCGAGGGTGGCGGCCCCGGTGGGTCCGACCTGACGAGAAGGAGGAACCTCGACACGTCCAAGGTCTACGGTGTGCGAAACGGCATCTGCATCCGCGTCGCGCTGGAACCGGCCCGCCGCGGTATCGTCAGTGGCTTCCCTGACCCAGGAGCCTGTTGATGCTGGTTGAGAACAAACTGCGTAAGCTGGCCACCACACTCGCCACGCACGTTCCCGCGCATGCGGTGCAGGATTACCTCACCTATGTGGAGGCGGACGAGGCCGAGCTGGGACTAGGCGTCCTCTGCGACTTCCTCTCTGATGAGGAGGAACCGCTCACCCCACCAGAAGTGGGCCTGATCCTCGAACTCATCCAGGCTCTCGGGCTACCGGCCAGGTACACCCAATGCGTCGAGGAGCGCACGGTCGTGTCCCGCCGAGTGGTGTAGCCGATCTTGCCTCAAAGCTTCACAGGTGCGCAGCTGCCGGGAGACCGGACGGCGCCCTCGGACTGAAGCCCACAGGCTGACGCCTTGTCAGCCCAGACTGCGTTCCCGAAGCCGGGATTCCGGTCCTGAACTGCGCTTTTGCCGCCTTGATCGGCTACACCACTCGGTGGGACACCATCCGAGCTTGCGCCCGGCTGCCTGACCAACGCGGTGTCCAACGCTCCTGGCGGATTCCGCTCCTGCCACACCGGCTCGCCTGCCTACAGCACCCCGACGACCCGCAGCTGCTGCAGGAAGCGGACGCCGACCTCTACAACTTGGGCCCCGCCTGGGACGACATCGCCGAGGCCCTCGAAGCACGGGCCGCGCGGCTGGACGGACTCTCCGGGCGGGCACCCTCCTGACCACGGCGCGCCGGCCATCGCCCCCGGGCAGCACAGAAGCGGGTGTCCCGACCGGCTGACGCCGTTCGGGGCACCCGCTTCCGTCGGAACACCGCGCTCAGACGTTGAAGCCCAGCGCCCGCAGCTGCTCGCGACCGTCGTCGGTGATCTTGTCCGGGCCCCACGGGGGCATCCAGACCCAGTTGATCCGGAGGTCCTTGACCAGGCCGTCGGTGGCGGTCTTGGCCTGGTCCTCGATGACGTCGGTCAGCGGGCAGGCCGCCGAGGTGAGCGTCATGTCGATGGTGGCCACGTCGGCCTCGTCGATGTGGATGCCGTAGATCAGGCCCAGGTTGACGACGTCGATGCCCAGCTCGGGGTCGACGACGTCCATCAGGGCCTCGGTCAGGTCCTCGACGGACACCGTACCGGCGGTGGTGCCGACGATGCCGACGGGACCCTCGGCCTCCGTGGCCGCGGCGGGGGTGCCGGGGTCGGTCTCGCTCATGGAATGTTCCTCTTCAACTTCGAGACTTCGAGAGTGGTCACTCGGTGACGGCGGGCTGCTGGGCGAGCGCCTTGGCGGTGGCGTCCTTCCAGGCCATCCAGCTCAGCAGGGCGCACTTGACCCGGGCGGGGTACTTGGAGACGCCGGCGAAGGCGACCGCGTCCTCCAGCAGGTCCTCGTCACCGTCGCTCTGGCCCTTGCTCTGCATCAGCTCCAGGAACGCCTCCTGGACGGCCCGCGCGTCGCCGACCGTCTTGCCGACCACCAGGTCGTTCAGCACCGAGGCGCTGGCCTGGCTGATCGAGCAGCCCTGCGACTCGTAGCTGATGTCCGCGACCACCGGGCCGTCCAGCCGCACCCGCAGGGTGATCTCGTCACCACAGGTCGGGTTGACGTGGTGCACTTCGGCGTCACCGTCCCGCAGCCCCTTGCCGTGCGGGTTGCGGTAGTGGTCCAGGATGATCTCCTGGTACATGGAGTCGAGCTTCATGTCACCGTCACCCTTCAGCCGAAGAAGTTGCGGACGTGGTGCAGGCCGTCGATGAGCTGGTCCACCTCGGCCGGCGTCGAGTACAGGTAGAACGACGCCCGGGTGGTCGCCGGAATTCCGTACCGCAGGCAGACCGGCCGCGCGCAGTGGTGGCCGACCCGGACCGCGATGCCCTGCTCGTCCAGGACCTGGCCGACGTCGTGCGGGTGGATGTCGCCGAGCACGAACGAGATCGCCGCGCCGCGGTCCACCGCCGTACGCGGGCCGATGATCCGCAGGTCCGGGATCTCCTGGAGGCGCCCGATGGCGTACTCGGTGATCACGTGCTCGTGCGCCGCGACCTTGTCCATGCCGACCGCGCTGAGGTAGTCGATCGCCGCGCCGAGCCCGACCGCCTGGGCGATCGGCGGCGTGCCGGCCTCGAACTTGTGCGGCGCCGGGGCGTAGGTGGACGAGCCCATGGTGACGGTCTCGATCATCTCGCCGCCGCCCAGGAACGGCGGGAGGTCCTCCAGCAGCTCCTGACGGCCCCAGAGCACGCCGATGCCGGTCGGGCCGAGCATCTTGTGCCCGGTGAAGGCGACGAAGTCGGCGCCCAGCGCCTGCACGTCCAGCACCATGTGCGGGGCGGCCTGCGAGGCGTCGATCAGCACCAGCGCGCCGACGTCCTGGGCCCGCCGGACGATCTCCTCGACCGGGTTGACGGTGCCCATCAGGTTGGAGACCAGCGTGAACGAGACGACCTTGGTCTTCTCGGTGATCAGCTGCTCGATGTCGGAGAGGTCGAGCCGGCCCTCGTCGGTGAGCCCGAACCACTTCAGCTTCGCGCCGGTCCGCTGCGCCAGCAGCTGCCACGGCACGATGTTGGAGTGGTGCTCCATCTCGGTGATCACGATCTCCGAGTCGGCGTCCACCCGGTACGGCTCGTCCGCCCAGCCCAGCATGTTGGCAACGAGGTTGAGAGACTCCGAGGCGTTCTTGGTGAAGATCACCTCGTCCCGGCTCGGCGCGTTGACGAACGCCGCGACCTTGTCCCGGGCGCCCTCGTACAGCGCCGTGGCCTCCTCGGCCAGCACGTGCACGCCACGGTGCACGTTGGCGTTGTGCTGCTCGTAGTACGCGTTGAGCGCGTCCAGCACCTGCCGGGGCTTCTGCGAGGTCGCCGCGTTGTCCAGGTAGACCAGCGGCTTGCCGTCGTGCAGCACCCGCTGCAGCACCGGGAAGTCCTTGCGAATCGCGTCGCCGAACTCCTGGGCCGCGCTGAGCAGGCCGGCCGACACCGTGTGCGCCGAGCCAGGATGGATTGTCACTCGGAAGCGCCGCCCTTCACATATGCCTCGTAGCCCTCGTTCTCCAGCTTGTCGGCCAGCTCGGCACCGCCGGACTCGACGATCCGGCCGGCCGCGAAGACGTGAACGTGGTCGGGCTTGATGTACCGCAGGATGCGGGTGTAGTGGGTGACCAGCAGGGTGCCGACCTCGCCGGTCGAACGGACCCGGTTGATGCCCTCGGAGACGATCCGCAGCGCGTCGACGTCCAGGCCGGAGTCGGTCTCGTCGAGGATCGCGATCTTCGGCTTGAGCAGCTCCAGCTGGAGGATCTCGTGCCGCTTCTTCTCACCGCCGGAGAAGCCCTCGTTGACGTTGCGCTCGGCGAAGGCCGGGTCCATCTGGAGCGCCGCCATGGCCTCCTTGACCTCCTTCACCCAGGTGCGCAGCTTGGGGGCCTCGCCCCGGACCGCGGTGGCCGCGGTGCGCAGGAAGTTGGAGACCGAGACGCCGGGGACCTCGACCGGGTACTGCATCGCCAGGAAGACACCGGCCCGGGCCCGCTCGTCGACCGACATCGCGAGCACGTCCTCGCCGTCCAGCAGCACCTCACCCTTGGTGACGGTGTACTTGGGGTGGCCGGCCAGCGAGTACGCCAGGGTGGACTTGCCCGAGCCGTTGGGGCCCATGATGGCGTGGGTCTCGCCCTGCTTCACGGTCAGGTCGACGCCGCGCAGGATCTCGCGGGGGCCGCCCTCGGCTTCGACGGAGACGTGCAGGTCACGGATTTCAAGCGTTGCCATGGGGCTCAGGACTCCTGGGTGACGGAGACGAGCACTTCGTCCCCTTCGATCTTTACGGGGTAAACGGGAACCGGCCTGGTGGCGGGCAGCCCGGACGGCTTGCCGGTGCGCAGGTCGAAGGTGGACCCGTGCAGCCAGCACTCGATCCGGCAGTCCTCGACCTCGCCCTCGGAGAGCGAGACGTTGGCGTGCGAGCAGATGTCGTGGATCGCGAACACCTCACCCTCGGTGAGGACGATCGACACCGGGACGCCGTTCAGCTCCACGCGCTTGGGGGTGTCCTCCGCCAAGTCGCTCATCGCACACGCGCGGACGTAGCTCATGCGACGTTCGCTTCCAGCTCGGCCTCGATCTTCTCCATCAGCTGGTCGTGGATCTCGGCCACGCCGATCTGCTGGACCAGCTCGGCGAAGAAGCCGCGGACCACCAGGCGGCGGGCCTCCTCCTCCGGGATGCCACGGGCCTGCAGGTAGAAGAGCTGCTCGTCGTCGAAGCGGCCGGTCGCCGAGGCGTGGCCGGCGCCGACGATCTCGCCGGTCTCGATCTCCAGGTTGGGGATCGAGTCGACCCGGGCACCGTCGGTGAGCACCAGGTTGCGGTTGTGCTCGTAGGTGTCGGTGCCCTCGGCGGCGGCGCGGATCAGCACGTCGCCGACCCAGACCGCGTGCGCCTCGCTGCCCTGCAGCGCGCCCTTGTAGACCACGTTGGACCGGCAGTGCGGGGTGTCGTGGTCGATCTGCAGGCGGTGCTCCAGGTGCTGGCCGGCGTCCGCGAAGTAGAGGCCGAACAGCTCGGCCTCGCCACCGGTGGCCGCGTAGGTGACCCGCGGGTGGATCCGGACCAGGTCGCCGCCGAAGGTGACCACCACGGACTTGAAGGAGGCGTCCCGGCCGACCAGCGCGGTCTGCTGGGCGACGTGCACCGCGTCCCGCTCCCAGTCCTGCACCGAGACGAAGGTGAGCTTGGCGCCGTCGCCGACCAGCAGCTCGACGTTGGCGGCCCGGGTACCGGAGCCGGTGTGGTTGAGCACCACGACGGCCTCGGCGAACGGCTTGACGTCGATCACCACGTGCGCGAAGCGGGTGCCGCCGGCGGCCTGCACGTCGATCCGGACCGGCTCGGTGAGCACGGTCTCCTTGGGCACGGTCACCACCAGGGCCTGCTCGAAGGCGCTGTAGGCCTGGGCGGCGACCCGGTCGACCGGCTTGCCGGCCCGGCCGAGGCGCTCGTCGTCGCGGCCGACCGTCTCGGCGGTGACCCCGTCCGGCAGGCTCAGCTCGACCTTGTCCTCGCCGGTCGCGGCCGCGGCGGCGGTGCCGTCGTGCAGGCCGGCCAGGCGGTGCAGCGGGGTGAACCGCCAGTCCTCCTCGCGGCCGGTCGGCACCGGGAAGTCGGCGACGTCGTACGACGGCTTGACCGCGACCCGGGCGTCGATCGGCTGCCGGACGGCGGCCCGGCCGGTGCCGGGACCGGCCAGCTGCGCGCCGGCGCCGGCCGTCCCGACCTCGATCGAACCCGCGGTGGTGGAGCCGGGGGTGGTGCTTCCTGCGATGTTGCTGGCGTCAGCCATGGCTGTCGTGGTGCTCTCTTCCTCAAAGTTGGACGGTGGACTGCGTGCGGCCTGGCGTCAGCCGACGGAGCCCTCCATCTGCAGCTCGATCAGCCGGTTGAGCTCCAGCGCGTACTCCATCGGCAGCTCCCGGGCGATCGGCTCGACGAAGCCGCGGACGATCATCGCCATCGCCTCGAACTCGGTCATGCCGCGGCTCATCAGGTAGAAGAGCTGGTCCTCGCTGACCTTGGAGACGGTCGCCTCGTGGCCCATCGACACGTCGTCCTCGCGGACGTCCACGTACGGGTAGGTGTCCGAGCGGGAGATCGTGTCGACCAGCAGCGCGTCGCAGAGCACGTTGGACTTGGCGCCCTTGGAGCCCTCGCCGATCTCGATCAGACCGCGGTAGCTGGTCCGGCCGCCGCCGCGCGCCACCGACTTGGAGACGATGTTGGAGGAGGTGTTCGGCGCCATGTGCACCATCTTGGCGCCGGCGTCCTGGTGCTGGCCCTCGCCCGCGAAGGCGATCGACAGGGTCTCGCCCTTGGCGTGCTCACCCATCAGGTAGACGGCCGGGTACTTCATGGTGACCTTGGAGCCGATGTTGCCGTCGACCCACTCCATGGTCGCGCCCTCGTACGCCACGGCCCGCTTGGTGACCAGGTTGTAGACGTTGTTCGACCAGTTCTGGATCGTCGTGTAGCGGCAGCGGCCGCCCTTCTTGACGATGATCTCGACCACGGCGCTGTGCAGCGAGTCCGAGGAGTAGATCGGCGCGGTGCAGCCCTCGACGTAGTGGACGTAGGCGTCCTCGTCGACGATGATCAGCGTCCGCTCGAACTGGCCCATGTTCTCGGTGTTGATCCGGAAGTAGGCCTGCAGCGGGATGTCCACGTGCACGCCCTTCGGCACGTAGATGAACGAGCCGCCGGACCAGACCGCCGTGTTCAGCGAGGCGAACTTGTTGTCGCCGGGCGGGATCACGGTGCCGAAGTACTCGTGGAAGAGCTCCGGGTGCTCCTTGAGCGCGGTGTCCGTGTCGAGGAAGATCACGCCCTGCTGCTCCAGGTCCTCGCGGATCTGGTGGTAGACGACCTCGGACTCGTACTGCGCGGCGACACCAGCGACCAGACGCTGCTTCTCCGCCTCCGGGATACCGAGCTTGTCGTACGTCGCCTTGATGTCGGCGGGCAGGTCCTCCCAGGACTCGGCCTGCTTCTCGGTGGAGCGCACGAAGTACTTGATGTTGTCGAAGTCGATGCCGGAGAGGTCGGAACCCCAGGTCGGCATGGGCTTCTTCTCGAACAGCTTCAGGCCCTTGAGCCGCAGGTTGAGCATCCACTCCGACTCGGACTTCTTGGCCGAGATGTCGCGGACGACCTCCTCGCTCAGGCCGCGTCGAGCCACCGAGCCGGCCGCGTCGGGGTCCGACCAGCCGTACTCGTAGGTGCCCAGACCTTCGAGCTCCGGGTGGGAAACGGTGTCAGTCATGCGGGTTCCTCCGCGCGGACGCAGTCGGTTCTTCGGTGGTCGTACCGGCAGTCGGCGCTGCACCGGAGTCCGCTTCGGGCGCGGGCGACGGTGCGGCACCGGGTGCCGGCACATAAGTGGTGCAGACCCCGTCGCCGTGGGCGATGGTGGCCAGCCGTTGCACATGGGTGCCCAGGAGCTGGGAGAAGACCTCGGTCTCCGCCTCGCAGAGCTGGGGGAACTGCTCGGCGATGTGCGCGACCGGGCAGTGGTGCTGGCAGAGCTGGGCGCCGGCGGGGGAGCTTGGGCCCGCCTTCCCGGACGCCGACGGGACACGCCGCACCGTGGCAGCGTACCCGTCGGCACTCAGGGCCTGCGCGAGCGCCTCGGTGCGCTGGCCGGCCGCGGCCCGCTCCAGCACGCTGAGGTAGCGCTCGCCCTGCCGGCCGAAGCGGGCCCGGGCGAAGGCGGCCACCGCCTCCTCCCCCGCCTTGCCGCCGCCGGCCGCCTCGGCGATCCAGCGCAGCGCGTCGGCGGCGAGCTGGTCGTACGCCTGGTAGAAGGCGTCCCGGCCGCACTCGGTGAGCGCGAAGACCTTGGCCGGACGGCCCCGGCCACGACTGCCGTAGACCCGCTGCTCGCGGGACTCGACCAGGCCGGCCGCGGCAAGCCCGTCCAGATGGCGGCGGACCGCGGCGGCGGTGAGGCCGAGCCGGCTGGCCAGATCGGCGGCGGAGGAGGGGCCGTGGTCCAGGATCGACCGGGCGACCCGGTCCCGGGTGGCCCGGTGCCCGTCCAGCAGCACCTCCGCCGAGGTCGCGGGCACCGGAAAATCGGGGGCCGCCTCGGCCTCCGTCTCCCGCTGGCGCTCGCGCATGTTTTTCACAACACCATTGTTGCGTAATTACTTCCGGTCCAACAAGCCGTGATCCACGCCTCAACCGTGGGCTCCATCACGCAGGTAAGGCTTACCTGCGTGATGGAACGGATCATTCGGGGCACCCTCCGGAGCGGGCACGGCGGCCTCTTACACTCGCCGATATGCACACACAACCCGCGGTCGAAGTGGCCGGGCTGGTCAAGCGCTACGGCACGAAGACCGCGGTGGACGGCCTCGACCTGACCATCGCGCGCGGCACCGTCACCGCCGTGCTCGGCCCGAACGGCGCCGGCAAGACCACCACCATCGAGACCTGCGAGGGCTACCGCCGCCCGGACGCCGGCACGGTCCGGGTGCTCGGCCTCGACCCGGTCGCGGACGCCGCCCGGCTGCGCCCCCGGATCGGCGTGATGCTCCAGGCGGGCGGCGTGTACCCGGGGGCGCGCGCCGTCGAGATGCTCCGGCACACCGCCAGGCTGCACGCCCACCCGCTGGACGTGGACGCCCTGGTCGAACGGCTCGGCCTCGGCTCCTGCGACCGGACCACCTACCGCCGGCTCTCCGGCGGCCAGCAGCAGCGGCTCGCCCTGGCGATGGCCGTGGTCGGCCGCCCCGAGCTGGCCTTCCTGGACGAGCCGACCGCGGGCCTCGACCCGCAGGCCCGCCGCGCCACCTGGGAGCTGATCGCCGACCTGCGCCGGGACGGGGTGACCGTGGTGGTCACCACCCACTACCTGGACGAGGCCGAACAGATCTGCGACGTGGTCAACATCGTCGACCACGGCCGGGTGATCGCCACCGGCAGCCCGGAGGAGCTCTGCCGGGGCGGCGCCGAGAGCAGCCTGCACTTCGACGGCCCACCCGGACTCGACCTCGGCTCGCTCACCAAGGTGCTGCCGGACGGCGCGGCCGCGGTGGAGCTGGCCCCCGGCTCGTACCGGGTACAGGCGACCCCGATGGACCCCAAGCTGGTCGCCCTGGTGACCGGCTGGTGCGCCGAGTCCGGCGTGCTGCCCGAGAAGCTGACGGTGCAGCGCCGCAGCCTCGAAGACGTCTTCCTCGAACTGACCGGACGGGAGCTGCGCTCGTGACCACTCCAGGGACCTACACCCCCGAGCCCGGGGCGGCCCCGGTCGGGCGGATGCTGCTGGCGCAGACCGGCTTCGAGACCCGGATGCTGCTGCGCAACGGCGAACAGCTGCTGCTCACCGTGGTGATCCCGACCGTGCTGCTGGTGCTGTTCAGCTCGGTCGACGTGGTCGCGGTGACCGGACCGGGCAGCCGGGTGGACTTCCTGGCCCCCGGGCTGCTGGCACTCGCCGTGATGTCCACCGCCTTCACCGGCCAGGCGATCGCCACCGGCTTCGAGCGCCGCTACGGCGTGCTCAAGCGGCTCGGCGCCAGCCCGCTGCCGCGCTGGGCACTGCTCACCGCGAAGACCGGCTGCGTGCTGGTGACCGAGGCGCTGCAGGTCACCCTGCTCTCGCTGATCGCGCTGGCGCTCGGCTGGTCCCCGCACGGCAACCCGCTCACCGTCGTGGCCCTGTTGGTGCTCGGCACCGCCGCCTTCTCCGGCCTCGGGCTGCTGATGGCCGGCACCCTGCGCGCCGAGGCCACCCTGGCCGCCGCCAACCTGGTCTTCATCCTGCTGCTGCTGGCCGGCGGGGTGATCGTGCCGCTCTCCAAGTTCCCCTCGGCGGTGCGGAGCGCCCTCGAGCTGCTGCCGATCAGCGCCCTCTCGGACGGCCTGCGCTCGGTGCTGCAGACCGGCGCCGGGGTGCCCTGGTCCGACCTGGGCACGCTGGCCGTCTGGGCCGTGCTGGGCCTGGCCGCGGCGGCCCGCTTCTTCCGCTGGGAGTAGGCCCACCGATACGCGGAAGGCGGGGGGGGGGGGGGGGGGGCCCCCCCCCCCCCCCCCCCCGCCTTCCTGTCGTCTACCTCAGTTCACTCCCCGACGGCTCAGTGCCGACCGGCCGCCCGGCGACGACGGCTCATGAAGACCAGCCCACCGCCGACGACGATCACGGCGGCACCCACGCCACCGATCAGGCCCGCGTCACCGCCACCACCGGTGAACGCCAGCGACGGCGAGGTGCTGCTCGGCGAGGGCACCGGCGCGGCCGTGGTCGGCGCGACCGAGGCCGGAGCCGACGGGCTCGGGGTCGGCGAGCTCGGCGGGGTCGTGGAGGCGCTCGGCGACGGAGCCGGGGCCGACTGCGACGGGGACGGCGGAGGCGGGGTCGGCGAGGACGGCGGCGTGGGCGAGGACGGCGGGGTCGGCGTCTGGCAGACGTCGATGTTCGCGCTCTTCGTCACGGTCCAGCCCTTGCTCCCGGTCGGGTCGTCCCCGGCCTTCACGGAGAGGACGGCCGTCTCGGCCTGGGTGTGCGCCGCCACCGGGTAGGTCTGGTGGACAGCGGTCTTGAACGACTGGTTGTCCACCACCGTCTGCCCATCGATGGTGAGCGAGAACGTGTTCGTCGCACTGGCGTCGTAGTAGTTGAGGTCAATCGTGACCACGCTGCAGGTCGCGCTGATCGCAGCCGTGTGCGCCGACGCCGTACCGGCCATCAGCCCCGTGCCGGCCACCGCAGCCACCGCGGCAGCCGCGAGCCCTCGGCGGGATACCCACCCCTGTCGTGCCATACCCATGATCCTTCCGAACGAGCCTATGCGGCACCGGCGTTGACGGTCCGTCATGACCACCGGCGGCATCCGATTCCGGGGACTCTACCGGCACCCGCGCCGGCGCTCCCCCACCAGGAACGGCCGGATCAGGCCTGGCGGTTCATCTACGGACATGCTGGAACAGCCCATCACAACTCCCACCTCGGGCAACAGCAGTTCGTCAGAAAAAAGTCGCGTTCATCACAACTGTTCACATGATCAAGGGAATGGAGATCAAAAAGGATCACCAAGGGCTCAAATCCGGTCAGCCGGATGAACACCAGGACCTGTGCCCCCACCGCAAGATCGTGGACCTCGCAACCTAGGATGAATCCGTGCGTACCCCCTTCTCCCTGCTGGCCGAGCGCTGGCACCCGTCCGTCGAGGTGGTGCGGCGGGCCGCGCTCGCCGCGCTGGTGATGAGCGTCGTGATCGTGGTGACCGGTGGCGCGGTCCGGCTGACCGGATCGGGCCTCGGCTGCAAGACCTGGCCGACCTGTACCGGGGACAGCGTCACGCCGACGCCGGCCATGGGCTTCCACGGGATCATCGAGTTCACCAACCGGATGCTGACCTACGTGCTGTGCGCGGCGGTCGGCTGGGCCATCCTGGCGGCGCGCTGCGCGACGCCGTGGCGGCGGTCGCTGACCCGGCTGGGCTGGTGGCAGTTCTGGGTGGTGATGAGCAACGCCGTGCTCGGCGGGATCACCGTGCTGGTCAAGCTCAACCCGTACGTGGTCGCCGCGCACATGCTGTCGGCGCTGGCCCTGGTCTGGGTCGCGCTGCTGACCTGGGAGCGGGCCAAGGAGGGCGACGGGCCGCCCCGGCCGCTGGTCGCCCAACCCGTGCTCCGGCTGAGCCAGCTGCTGGTCGGCGTCACCGGCGCGCTGGTGGTCGCCGGCACGATGGTGACCGGCGCCGGGCACCACCCGGGCGACTCCAGCGACGTGCCGCGGGTCCCGGTCAGCTACGACCGGCTGGCCCAGCTGCACACCGACTTCGCCTGCCTCACGGTCGGCCTGTCACTCGCGGTGATCTTCGTGCTGGCCGCGGTCAAGGCCCCGCCGGCCGCCCGGGCCCGGGCCCGGGAGCTGTTCGTCGTGCTGCTCGCGCAGGCCGCGGTGGGCTTCGTGCAGTACTTCACCGACGCGCCCGAGCTGCTGGTCGGTATCCACATGCTGGGCGCCGCGCTGACCTGGATCGCCGTGCTGCGGATCCCGCTGGCGCTGCGCGCCCGGGAGGACGTCGAGGCTCCGGCCGCGCTGCCCGCGCAGGAGATCCCGGAAACCGCCGCCACCCCGGCCTGAGGCAACGGACGACGGCGGACCACCGACGACGGCGGACGAACGACGTACCAACGGACGACGGCCCTGACCCCACCGCACCTGGGGGTCAGGGCCGTCGGCGTACCGGCCTCAGCCGCCGAGCTGGATGCCCGCCATGCGCTTCCACTCGTACGGACCGGTCCGCACCTTCAGGGCGAGCTCGCCCTCGAAGGAGTCGTGCAGCGTCAGCCCGGCCAGCTCGGCGGCCCGCCGGCCGACGGCGTAGCTCGGGGCCACCTGGTCGCCCCAGACACCGTCCGCGCCGACCAGGACGATCCGGGTGCCCACCCGGCCGACGTACTCCACCACGCCGTCGGCGCCACCGCCGTGCTGCCGGGCGAAGGCGGTCAGGTGCTTGGCGATGCGCTGGGCGCGGCGCTCGGTGCGGGCGTCCGACGCGGCGGGGGCGGGGGTCTCTGCGCTGCTCATGCCCGCATGCTACCCACGAGTAGACGCCACGGCGACAGCTGGGCGATGTGCCCCCGGCCACAGCCCGCCGACGCCCCCGGAGACGGCGCCCCCGGGACGCGGGACGCCCCCGGACCCACCGCGGCCCCGGCGCTGCGGGAGCGCCGGGGCCGGGGGCGAACGGTCGAACGACCTACTTGCCGGACGACCTACTTGATGAACGGGTCCACCGCGATCGCCACCATCAGCAGCGTCAGGTAGGTGATCGACCAGTGGAAGAGCCGCATCTCCTTGAGCTTCGCGCCGACCACCCCGGCCTTGGCGCGCGCGTGCAGCCCGTGCGCCTCCTTCAGCCAGAACGCGCCGAGCAGCACCGCGGAGACCGGGTACAGCCAGCTGGTGTGCGCCAGCGGCCAGAGCAGCAGCGAGACGCCGACCATCACCCAGGAGTAGATGACGATCTGCCGGGCGACCGCCAGGTTGCCGGCGGTGACCGGGAGCATCGGCACCCCGGCCTTCTCGTAGTCCTCGCGGACCTTCATGGAGAGCGGCCAGTAGTGCGGCGGCGTCCAGAAGAAGATCACCAGGAAGAGGATGAACGGCGCCCAGCCCAGCGAGTCCTTGACCGCCGCCCAGCCGACCAGCACCGGCATGCAGCCCGCGATGCCGCCCCAGACGATGTTCTGCGCGGTCCGCCGCTTCAGCCCGAGGGTGTAGACGAAGACGTAGAAGAGCAGCCCCGCCAGGGCCAGCCCGGAGGCCAGCCAGTTGACGAAGTAGGCCAGCCAGGCGGTGGACAGCACGGCGAGGCTGATCCCGAAGACCACCGCCTCGCGCGGCGAGACCATCCCGGTGACCAGCGGCCGGCGCTCGGTGCGCGACATCACCGCGTCGATGTCCCGGTCGATGTACATGTTCAGCGCGTTGGCGCCACCGGCCGAGAGGTACCCGCCGATCACCACGGCGAGGACCAGCAACAGGTTCGGCACGCCGCGCTGCGCCAGGAACATCACCGGCACGGTGCTCATCAGCAGCAGCTCGATGATCCGAGGCTTGGTCAGTGCGACGAATGCCCCGACACGGGCCCCGAGCGGCCGGCGCGCGGGCGTCGTTCCGAGGACCCCGGCGGGGCGGGATTCGACGGCGGTCACGAACACCCCAACTGAAGATGAATCTTCGCAGGCGTCCACGGGTCGATTGCTCGTGAATCCGTTCACGCTGCGCGTACCACGCCACCTTAGACGGTGCATATCTCCCGCCCGGCCCCGGGGTCCGATGACGGGGCCAAGCCGCACACCCGTGGGTGAACTCCCCAGCTCACCAAGGAGCGGCCGGCGACAAATCGGGCGAAGGTGGTACGAGGGGCGGGCGGCGGCAGGCCTCGGCACGCCGTCGGCACCGCCTCCGACACGAACGGGAATCGCCGCGCGGGCCTCGCGGTTGCCCCGGCACGGGGGGGCGGGCCCCGGCCCGGGCGGTAGGCTCGCTCGGAGAAGCGGGATCAACCCTCCGTGACCGGCACCGCCCAAACGTCTGGTCCACAGCGACGTGGCCGACCCGGTCCCCTTCACGGGGTCACACTTCAGTAATGGAAGGAGCCCTGAGAAGGGTGAGCACGACGCCGACGAACGCTATCGAGTGGACCGAGCTGGACGAGCGGACGGTGGACACGGCCCGGGTCCTGGCCATGGACGCGGTCCAGAAGGTCGGCAACGGGCACCCGGGGACGGCCATGTCCCTCGCCCCCGCGGCCTACCTCATCTTCCAGCGCTTCCTGCGCCACGACCCGACCGACCCCAGCTGGGTGGGACGCGACCGCTTTGTCCTCTCCCCGGGCCACACCAGCCTGACCCTCTACACCCAGCTCTTCTTCTCCGGCTACGGCCTGGAGCTGGACGACCTCAAGTCGTTCCGGGTGCACGGCAGCCGCACCCCGGGCCACCCCGAGCACGGCCACACCGCGGGCGTGGAGACCACCACCGGCCCGCTCGGCCAGGGCATCGCCAACGCGGTGGGCATGGCGATGGCCGCCCGCTACGAGCGCGGCCTGTTCGACCCGGAGGCCGCCCCCGGCACCTCCCCGTTCGACCACACCATCTGGGCCATCGTCTCGGACGGTGACCTGGAGGAGGGCATCTCCGCCGAGGCCTCCTCGCTCGCCGGCCACCAGCGGCTCGGCAACCTGGTCGCGCTCTACGACGACAACCACATCTCGATCGAGGGCGACACCCAGACCGCCTTCTCCGAGGACGTGCTGGCCCGCTACGAGGCCTACGGCTGGCACGTCCAGCGGGTGGCCCCGAAGGACAACGGCGACATCGACGTCCAGGCGCTGGCCGACGCGCTGGCCGCCGCCAAGGCGGAGACCTCGCGGCCGTCCATGATCGCCATGCGGACGATCATCGCCTGGCCGGCCCCGGACGCCCAGAACACCGCCAAGGCCCACGGTTCGGCGCTGGGCGCGGCCGAGATCGCCGCGACCAAGAAGGTGCTCGGCTTCGACCCGGAGCGGACCTTCGAGGTCAGCGAGGAGGTGCTCGCGCACGCCCGCCAGGTGATCAAGCGTGGCAAGGCCGCCCACGCCGAGTGGGACGAGTCCTACCTGGCCTGGCGCGCCGCCAACGCCGAGCGGGCCGCCGAGTTCGACCGGATCGAGGCCGGCGAGCTGCCCGAGGGCTGGAAGAAGCAGCTCCCGGTCTTCCCGGCCGGCAAGGACGTGGCCACCCGCAAGGCCAGCGGCGAGTCGCTCAAGGCGCTCGGCGCGGTGATCCCGGAGCTGTGGGGCGGCTCGGCCGACCTCGCCGAGTCCAACCTCACCACGATCGACGAGGACAGCTCCTTCCTGCCCGAGGGCAACGCCCTGAAGTCGGCCAGCCCGTACGGCCGGACCATCCACTTCGGCATCCGCGAGCACGCCATGGGCTCGACCATGAACGGCATCGCGCTGCACGGCAAGACCCGGATCTACGGCGGCACCTTCCTGGTCTTCGCCGACTACATGCGCCCGGCGGTCCGGCTGGCCGCGCTGATGAAGCTGCCGGTCACCTACGTCTGGACGCACGACTCGATCGGCCTCGGCGAGGACGGCCCGACCCACCAGCCGGTGGAGCAGCTGGCCGCGCTGCGCGCCATCCCGGGTCTGTCGATGGTCCGCCCGGCCGACGCCAACGAGACCGCGGTCGCCTGGCGCACCATCCTGGAGCGCCACACCACCCACCCCGGCCCGGTCGGCCTGGCCCTCACCCGGCAGAACGTGCCGACCTACGACCGCGAGGTCTTCGGCTCCGCCGAGGGCACCGCGAAGGGCGGTTACGTGCTGGCCGAGGCGTCCAACGGGGTGCCGCAGGTGATCCTGATCGGCACCGGCTCCGAGGTGCAGCTCGCGGTCAAGGCCCGCGAGACCCTGGAGGCCGAGGGCATCGCCACCCGGGTGGTCTCGATGCCGTCGATCGAGTGGTTCAACGAGCAGGACCAGGCCTACCGCGACCACGTGCTGCCCCCGAGCGTCAAGGCCCGGGTCTCGGTCGAGGCCGGCATCGCCCAGGGCTGGCGCGAGCTGGTCGGCGACCACGGCGCGATCATCAGCCTGGAGCACTTCGGCGCCTCCGCCGACTACCAGGTGCTGTTCCAGGAGTTCGGCATCACCGCCGAGGCCGTCACGCACGCCGCGCACAAGTCGCTGCGTTCGCTGGAAGCCGTCAACCGCTGAACCCCCGGCCGCGCACCCGCCGGTCGGATCCCGGGTGCGCGGCCTGCCCGCCCCACAGACGCAAACCGATGTGAACAAAAGAGGACTGAGCACCATGACTGACGCACTGAAGCGCCTCAGCGACGAAGGCGTGGCGATCTGGCTGGACGACCTGAGCCGCGCCCGGCTGAACTCCGGCAACCTGGCCGAGCTGGTGCAGAGCAAGCACGTGGTGGGTGTGACCACCAACCCGACCATCTTCCAGAAGGCGATCGCCGGCAGCGGCGACACCTCCTACGACGGCCAGCTGCGCGACCTCGCGGTCCGCAAGGTCAGCACGGACGAGGCCGTCCGCATGATCACCACCTCGGACGTCCGGGACGCCGCCGACGTGCTGCGCCCGGTCTACGACGCCAGCAACGGCCGGGACGGCCGGGTCTCCATCGAGGTCGACCCGCGCCTCGCCCACCAGACCGCGCCGACCGTGGCCGAGGCCAAGCAGCTCTGGTGGCTGGTGGACCGCCCCAACGTGTTCATCAAGATCCCCGCCACCAAGGCCGGCCTGCCCGCCATCACCGAGGTGATCTCCAAGGGCATCAGCGTCAACGTCACGCTGATCTTCTCGCTGGACCGCTACAAGGCCGTCATCGACGCCTACCTGACCGGCCTGGAGCAGGCGAAGGCCAAGGGCATCGACCTCTCCTCGATCGAGTCGGTCGCCTCCTTCTTCGTCTCCCGGGTCGACACCGAGATCGACAAGCGCCTGGACGCGCTCGGCGGCAACACCAAGGAGCTGCGTTCCAAGGCCGCGCTGGCCAACGCCCGCCTGGCCTACCAGGCCTACGAGGAGGTCTTCGGCTCGGTGGACGGCAAGAAGCCGGCCGGCGAGCGCTGGAAGGCCCTGGAGGCGGCCGGTGCCAAGCCGCAGCGCCCGCTCTGGGCCTCCACCGGCGTCAAGGACCCGGCCCTGCCGGACACCCTGTACGTGACCGAGCTGGTCGCCCCCGGCACCGTCAACACCATGCCCGAGGCCACCCTGGACGCCACCGGCGACCACGGCGAGGTCATCGGCGACACCGTCACCGGCGGCTACGCCGAGGCGAAGGCCGTGCTGGACGCGCTGGCCGCGGCCGGCGTGGACTACGACGACGTGGTCCAGGTGCTGGAGGACGAGGGCGTGAGCAAGTTCGAGGTCTCCTGGCAGGAGCTGCTCGACACGGTCACCGCGTCGCTCGCCTCGTTCGCGGCCGAGAGCAACTGACCCCGGCTCACCTCACGCACTGAAAGCGGAGACCACCAGTGAGCAATCCACAGGAATTCCCCGACCTCATCGGGGCCTCGGAGGGGCAGGCCGACCTGCTGCCGCCGAACCCGCTGCGCGACCCGGCCGACCGCCGGCTGCCCCGGATCGCCGGACCGTCCGGTCTGGTGATCTTCGGGGTCACCGGCGACCTGTCGCGCAAGAAGCTGATGCCGGCCATCTACGACCTGGCCAACCGCGGTCTGCTGCCGCCGGGCTTCGCCCTGGTGGGCTTCGCCCGCCGGGAGTGGGAGGACGAGGACTTCGCGCAGGTCGTGCACGACGCCGTCAAGCAGCACGCCCGCACCCCCTTCCGCGAGGAGGTCTGGGAGCAGCTGGCCAAGGGCATGCGGTTCGTCCAGGGCACCTTCGACGACGACGAGGCCTTCGAGACCCTGCGCCGGACCATCGAGGACCTCGACAAGGCGCAGGGCACCAGCGGCAACTTCGCGTTCTACCTCTCGGTGCCGCCGAAGTTCTTCCCCAACGTGGTCCAGCAGCTCAAGAAGCACGGGCTGGCCGACCCGCCGCCGGGATCCTGGCGACGGGCCGTGATCGAGAAGCCGTTCGGACACGACCTGAAGAGCGCTCAGGAGCTCAACAAGGTCGTGCACGAGGTCTTCCCGCGCGACGAGGTCTTCCGGATCGACCACTACCTGGGCAAGGAGACCGTCCAGAACATCCTGGCGCTGCGGTTCGCCAACACCATGTTCGAGCCGATCTGGAACCGGTCCTACGTGGACCACGTGCAGATCACCATGGCCGAGGACATCGGGATCGGCGGCCGGGCCGGGTACTACGACGGCATCGGCTCGGCCCGGGACGTGATCCAGAACCACCTGCTCCAGCTGATGGCGCTCACCGCCATCGAGGAGCCGGCCTCGTTCCACCCGAAGGCCCTGGTCGCCGAGAAGCTCAAGGTGCTCAGCGCCGTGGAGCTGCCCAAGGACCTCGGCCTGCACACCGTGCGCGCCCAGTACTCGGCCGGCTGGCAGGGCGGCGAGGAGGTGGTCGGGTACCTGGACGAGGAGGGCATCAACCCCAGCTCCAAGACCGACACCTACGCGGCGATCAAGCTGGAGATCAACAACCGGCGCTGGGCGGGCGTGCCGTTCTACCTGCGCACGGGCAAGCGGCTGGGCCGCCGGGTCACCGAGATCGCGGTGGTCTTCCAGCGCGCGCCCTACCTGCCGTTCGACGCCTACGCCACCGAGGAGCTGGGGCAGAACGCCCTGGTCATCCGGGTGCAGCCGGACGAGGGCGTGACCGTCCGGTTCGGCTCCAAGGTGCCCGGCACCTCGATGGAGGTCCGCGACGTCACGATGGACTTCGCCTACGGCGAGTCCTTCACCGAGTCCAGCCCGGAGGCGTACGAGCGGCTCATCCTGGACGTGCTGCTGGGCGACGCCAACCTCTTCCCGCGGCACCAGGAGGTCGAGCTCTCCTGGCAGATCCTCGACCCGATCGAGAAGTACTGGGACTCCCACGGCCGGCCGGCGCAGTACTCCGCCGGCACCTGGGGCCCGACCGAGGCGGACGAGATGCTCGCACGAGACGGCAGGAGCTGGCGCCGGCCATGAAGATCGACCTGACGGACACCACGTCCAGCAAGATCAACAGTGCTCTGATGGACGCCCGGCGGGCCAGCGGCTCGACCGCCGCCGGGATGGTCCTCACCCTGGTCATCGTGGTCGACGAGGGCAGCGCGTACGACGCCCTGCGGTCGGCCAACGACGCCTCCCGTGAGCACCCCTCGCGGATCCTCGCGGTGATCAAGCGGGCCGGGCGCTCGCCGCGCGCCCGCGCCGGGACCCGGCTCGACGCCGAGATCCTGGTCGGTTCGGACACCGGCCCGGGCGAGACGGTGATCCTGCGGATGCACGGCGAGCTGGCCTCGCACGCGCAGTCCGTGGTGCTGCCGCTGCTGCTGCCGGACGCCCCGGTGGTGGTCTGGTGGCCCGAGAACGCCCCGGAGAAGGCCGCGCAGGACCCGCTCGGGGCGCTCGCCCAGCGCCGGATCACCGACGCGGTGACCGCCGAGTCCCCGGTGGACCAGCTGGCCCTGCTGGCCGCCGGCTACACCCCCGGCGACACCGACCTGGCCTGGACCCGGATCACCGGCTGGCGCTCGATGCTGGCCGCCGCGCTGGACCAGCGGCCTTCCAAGATCACCTCGGCGGTGGTCGAGGGCGAGTCGTACAACCCCAGCGTGGAACTGCTCGGGATGTGGTTGGCCAACCGGCTCTCCGTCCCGGTCGAGCGGGTGGTCACCAATGGCCCGGGCATCACCGCGGTGCGGCTGCGCAGCAAGGACGGCGAGTTCGTGCTCGACCGCAAGGACGGGCTGATGGGCACCCTGTCCATCCCCGGCGCGCCGGACCGGATCGTGGCGCTCAAGCGGCGGGAGACCGCCGAGCTGATCGCCGAGGAGCTGCGCCGGCTCGACCCGGACGACATCTACGCCTCGGCGGTGCGGACCGGCGTCGACCGGCTCAGCGAGCCCGGTGCGGACGCGCCCGAGGCCAAGGCCGCTCCGGCGGCCAAGAGCGCGACCGTGGTCGAGGCCGCGGTGGCCACCCCCCGGGTGACCGCCAAGGTGCCGGCCGCCGCGAAGAAGTCGGCCACCAAGAAGAGCGCCAAGGCCGTCACGAAGAAGGCCGCTCCCCGCAAGCGGAGCGCCGGATGAGCCCGGTACCGCAGCTGGTGGTGCACCGCGACAAGGAGCTGATGGCCCAGGCGGCCGCCGCCCGACTGATCACCAAGATCGTCGACGCGCAGTCCGCCCGGGGCTCGGCCTCCGTGGTGCTCACCGGCGGCCGCAACGGCAACGCGCTGCTCGCCGCCATCGCCGCCGCCCCGGCCCGGGACGCGGTGGACTGGTCGCGGCTGGACCTGTGGTGGGGCGACGAGCGCTTCGTGCCCGCCGCGGACCCGGAGCGCAACGCCGTCCAGGCCGCCGACGAGCTGCTCGACCGGGTCCCGCTCGACCCGGCCCGGGTGCACGCGATGCCCGCCTCGGACGGCGTGGACGGCACGGACGTGGAGGCCGCCGCCGCGCGGTACGCCGAGGAGCTGGCGAATGCCGCCGGTCCCGAGGACCACGCCCGGGTGCCGGCCTTCGACGTGCTGCTGCTCGGCGTCGGCCCGGACACCCACGTCGCCTCGCTCTTCCCCGAGCACCCCGGCGTGCGGGAGACCGCGCGCACGGTGGTCGGTGTGCGCGGGGCGCCGAAGCCGCCGCCCACCCGGATCTCGCTGACCCTCCCGGCCATCCGGGCGGCCCGCGAGGTCTGGCTGCTGGCGGCCGGCGAGGACAAGGCCGACGCGGTGGCGCTGGCCCTCTCCGGCCCGGGCGAGCTGCAGGCCCCGGCCTCCGGCGCGCGCGGCACCAGCCGCACGCTCTGGCTGCTGGACCGCGCGGCGGCGAGCAAGCTCCCGCCGCAGCTCCACCCGCAGTCCTAGCCCGTCGGGGGGGGGGGGGGGGGCCCCCCCCCCCCCCCCCCCCACGAGGGGGGAGTAAAGGCCCCGGGGGTGCGGGGGGAAAAAAGGGGACCAAAAAA